>JAEWFU010000083.1 GCA_023388675.1 Pseudomonadota bacterium
TCCAGCCAGGCGGAGGGCGCGCAGCGCGAGTTTCAGGTTGCGACGCTCGAGTTCATCGGTGACGAGGACGGCGTGCTGACCGGCGTCAAGTGCTGCGAGGTGGACGAGAAGCGCAAGCCGGTCGCCGGCACCGAGTTTGTCATCCGCGCCGATCTCGCCTTCATCGCCATCGGCTTCGCCGGCCCCATCTCCGGCGGCGTGACGAAGGAACTGGACGGCCAGATGACGCTGAATGTGGATGCGCGGCGCTCGACCAACGTGGTCGCGAACGATCGCGACTATCGGACCAGCGTCGACCGGCTGTTTGCCGCCGGCGACGTGCGTCGCGGCCAGTCGCTGGTCGTCTGGGCGATCCGCGAAGGCCGTCAGGCCGCGCATGCCATCGACAAGTTCCTGATGGGCGAGACCGTCCTGCCGCGTTAGCGAATTACGGGGTTATCGCCGTGGTGCTTTGACGGTCCGGCTCGGCCGTGGTGGCCGGTCGCCTGATCTCGAAATCGTCGGCGCGGCCCGGCGTGGGGGCAGGAGCTATGCCCTCGCGCGAGAGGCGCTGGGTCGGTGTCTGCGGGTCGCCGGCAGGATGTGAGAACGATGCGCCGAGCAGTTGTCCGCTGCCGTCGGATCCCAGATCGTCGAGCGCCATCGGTGCGGTGCGGTCGATGATGGCCGGTGTCGCGCCGTCGGGAGAGGGGCCACCGAGCAGGCCGTCGCCCTCGAGCACAGGCGCGCCGGGCGCCGCCGAGCCAATCTCGAACAGCCGGTTGAGCGGCTTTTCGGCGTAGAACGCGATCTTGCGGCGCCCGTCGCGGGTCACGTTGATCCCGTCGCTCGAGCGAAGCTGCGCCGGCTGGCCGTTCATGTCGGGCCCGTTGGTGGCGAATGCGCCGCTTTCATCGACGAAACCGTCCCACACATCGACATATTCGCCACCCGCATCGGTGACGAGCCGCCGGTAGATGTCGTTGAACGCCAGCATGTCGGACGACATCGCGCCCGGTCGGAAGGGGAGGTTGCCCACCCATATCAGCGGCAGGTTCTTGTCCCTGACCGCCTTGATGAGCGCGGTCGCGCGGTGTTCGTATTCCTTGAGCCATGCCTCGGAGCGCGGCTGCTCGCGGTTCCCGTCCACGCGCATCTGCTGGCGATCGTTCGAGCCGATCATGACCACCACGGCGTTCGGCTTTTCCTCGTCGATCAGCGTGCCGATATTGCCCGGCCAATCGTAGTAGTCGTCGCGGACCAGACCTGACGAACCGTTGCTGCGGTTGACGACGACGACGTCGGCATTCTTCTCGTACGCGGCCGCCAGCCCGTCGGCCAGCCCGCCGGCCAGGAAGTCGCCGACGACCAGAACCCTGCTTGCGTCTTCCGCCTTCTCGATTGCCGGAACCACGGGTGCCGCGGGGGCAGACTGACTGCGCCGCACCGCAGGCGCAGCCCGACGCTGGGTCTCCGGGGGCGGTGCGACCACCCGGTCGCGCCGCGGCGGCTCCCGGTCGCGGCGGGAGAACAGGAACCGCAATATGCCGCCCCCCGACTGCCGCTCGCCGGCCTCCTGCGCATGCGCGATGCTGAAGACTTGGCCGCCGGCGGGTGCCAGCAGCGTCAGCGTCAATGCAACGCACAAGAGGCGAAGCCCATGGCCCAGCGAGAGAAGGGGTACGCGCATAGATGCTCCGGTTTACTGGCCGCGCAGCCGCATCAGCAGTTCCTTGCTCGGGTGGCCGTCGGGCGAAATGCCCATGCGACCCTGCAAGGCCTTGATCGCCTCGCGCGAGGCGGGACCGATCCTGCCATCGATTTCGCCGTCATAATAGCCATGCGCTGAAAGCTTCTTCTGCAGTTCCTGGGTTTCGTTGAAGCTGAGGCGGGTGAAGGGGCGGTTCCAGTCGCGTGAAAGCTGGCCGTGACCGGCGATCTGGTCGGCAAGCAGGCCGACGGCGAGCGCGTAGCGATCCGAGCTGTTATAGCGCTTCAGCATGTTGAAGTTGTGCAGCACGAGGAAGGCCGGTCCATCGCGGCCTTCAAGCACCTTCAGTTCTGCCTGATCGTTGGCGCGGGGATAGGCCTGTCCGTTGGCGCGTACCACGCCGATGGCCTGCCATTGGGCAAGCGTCATTCTGCCAGCCGGGAATTTGCGGCCTTGCGGCAGTACGACCTCGTAACCCCACGCATGTCCCGGACGCCAGCCGTTCTGGCGCAGCAGGTTCGCCGCCGAGCCCAGCGCGTCGGGGATCGAGTTCCAGATGTCGCGCTTGCCGTTGCCGTCCATGTCGACCGCCCATGTCTGGTAGCTGGTCGGAATGAACTGCGTGTGGCCCATCGCGCCGGCCCAGGAGCCGGTGAGCTGGCGCACATCCACATCGCCGTTCTGCAGGATTTTCAGCGCTGCGATCAACTGCGAGCGCGCGAATTTCTGGCGCCTGCTATCGGCATAAGCGAGCGTCGACAGCGAGCGCACAATGTTGCGCACGATGCGCGGATTGGTCAGGGCCTCGCCGTAGCGGGACTCGATCGACCATATCGCCAGCACGATATGACGATCGACGCCGAAACGCCGCTCTACCGCATCCAATGTGCGGCGATGCTGCTGCGCCATCCTGCGGCCGTTGCCGACGGATTCGTCGGTGATCTGGTTGTCGAAATACTGCCAGACGGGTGCGTTGAATTCGGGCTGATTGCGTGCGAGCTCCAGCACCTCCGGGTCGGGCGACGTGACGCCGGCGAAAGCCCGGTCGAAGACTGCGCCGGAAACGCCGCTGCTGGTCGCAGTCGCGCGGAACTGAGACACCCAGCGCTGGAACTGGGCGTCGGCGAAGGCCGGGGTGACCTGCGCGACAGCCGCCAGTGCGATCGCCACGCCCGCGGCCCTGAAAAATGATGAGAAGCGTCCTGCCGCCGTCTTGGCCATCTGCATGTCTCCAATTGCGTGTTGCATTCAGGGAACCATTCATCGACCATTCGGGTTAGGAAAAAGTTTACCATAGGCATTTCGAAAGCCTACAGCGACAGGCGTACACTCCCCGCAGCACAATTGATTCAATAAACTTCAATCTCGGCATGAAAATGTCGTGGCGGAAAGTGTCGCCGCCCACAAAACGGAACAGAGCGCAGATGAGAGAAGTAAGAAAAGCCGTGTTTCCCGTCGCCGGACTGGGGACCCGTTTCCTGCCCGCCACCAAGGCGGTGCCCAAGGAGATGCTGACCGTCGTGGATCGTCCGGTCATCCAGTACGTGGTCGACGAGGCGCGCGAGGCGGGCATCGAGCATTTCATCTTCGTCACGGGCCGTAACAAGACCGTTATCGAGGACCATTTCGACATCCAGTTCGAGCTCTACGACACGCTCGAGCAGAGGGGAAAGACCGACCAGCTCGAGAAGCTGCGCGCCCTGCAGCCCAAGCCGGGACAGACCAGCTACACGCGCCAGCAGGTGCCGATGGGGCTCGGCCATGCCGTATGGTGCGCGCGCGACCTCGTCGGCAACGAGCCTTTCGCGCTGCTTTTGCCCGACATGATCATGCAATCGGAAACGAGCTGCCTGAAGGGCATGGTCGAGCTTTACGGGCACACCGGCGACAACATCATCGCCGTGCAGGAATGCGACCCGGAGGAGGCGCACAAATACGGCATCGTCGGAAAGGGCACAGAAGCGCATACCGGCTTCGAGATCACGGAAATGGTCGAGAAGCCAGCAAAGGGCACGGCCCCGTCAAACTTCTACATTAATGGCCGCTACATCCTGCAGCCGGAAATCTTCGACATTCTGGAGCATCAGGAGCGCGGCGCCGGCGGCGAGATCCAGCTTACCGACGCCATGAAGAAACTTGGCGAGCAGCAGAAGCTGTTCGGCTACCACTATCAGGGCGAGACCTACGATTGCGGATCGCCCGAAGGCTTCGTGGAGGCAAACATCGCCTTCGCGTTCCAGCGCGGCAATCTGCGCGACGTGGTGGTCGATGTGGTGGAACGGTTGCGCGGCAAGCAGGGCGGCTGAAAATTCAGCGCTGGAACGTCATGCCGAGATAGAGCCGCGTCTCGTCGTAATCGCGGTCGGGAAGCGTTCCGCGCTGGGCCTCGTGGCTGGCCCGGCCGGTGACGCCGGCATAGCGGTTCAGCCACCAGGTCAGGCTGGCCTCACCGCGCAGCACGAGATCGCTTTCGTCATGACCGAAATAGTCGCGCCAGCCGATGCCGGCGAGAACGCTGCCGGTGAGGTTGTGCCGCAATTCGCGGCTCACCGAAACGCTGGCTGAGTGGTAGAGCGATCCGGTCTTGCCGGGAATCGTCGAACCCTCGACCTCGGTCGAGGCGTCCAGCGCCACCGTCGTTCCGCGCATGGGCGACCAGGCGAGGTTGGCGGCCAACGACAGCCCGGACATCGTCTGCAGGCGCTCGTCTTCGGGGTTCTCGCTTACCCATCCGGCCGAAATCTCGCCGCGCAGCTTCTCCTGGATGTCGATCTCGACGCCGGCGTGCACGCCGTAGCGGTCGGCCGAGCGACGGTAGCCATTGCGGTCGAATTCCTCGTCGAAGGAGCGTCGTCCGATCTCCGCTTCGACGAAGGGCCGCAAGGCCGGCGAGATCTGGTATCCCGCGCGCATCCGCATCAGCGCCAGGGTCGTGTCGCGGTCGTCCTGCGGCAGCGTGCCGCCGCCCGAGATCTCGGCGTTGCCATAGGTTTCGCGGGTGATGTCGCCGGCCAGCCGCAGGCGAAGCGGGCCGAGATCCCGTTCGACGCCCGCATTGCCGGTAAATGTGTGTCGTATCGGCCGCGAAACGGCGTCCTCGATCGTCTCGGGCGATGACGCCGATTCCGGCCGCACGCGATAACCGCCGCCTGCAAACGCGCTCCATTGGTCCGCGAGATCCAGGCGCAACTGACCCGCGACGCCGCCTTCGACCTCGGAGATTTCCTGCCCGGACAGGGATTTGCGATAGGAGACGTCGGCGTCGATGGTCGCGCTGTGGCGAGACCAGTCGGAAATGGCATTGAGGCGCAGCGCGGTCTCTGAGAAGGTCGAGCCTTCGCCGTCGGGGCTCAGATTGGCGTTGGATGTCCAGCCGATGCCCTGTTCAAGGGTGGGCGTGACGACGAAGGTGCCGAGCCGCATGCCCAGCGGCGCGTAGGGGTTTTCCTCGGGTGCGCGGGGCAGGCCTTCGAGGGCCGTGGTGCGGGTGCTGTCGGCGGTAGCGCGGCCTGAGCTTGTATCGTCGAGCGTGCTGGCCTGTGGCGTACGAATTGTTCCGGTGACAAGGTCTGCATCGTCGACCTCGTCCGAGGCCACCCGCTGCTGATTGGTGGTTCTCGCGGTTTGAGCGCGCCCGATCGGTTCCACGGAGGATGCCGGGTCTGTGAGCGCATCGTCGGTGAGCGCGCCTTGTCGCGGTTCGGCACCGGCTGCCGCCGAAGCGCCATCCTCTTCATCCGGCAGCGCTCCGGCACTGCTCGGCGTATAAGGTCGGGCGTCAGACGCTTCGATGGCCAGCGGTGTCTGCGAATCGAGCAGGGATTGCTCGTCGCGCCGGGGAAATCCGCCAAGCAGGTCGTCGGTGATGCTGCGTTCGAGCACAGATCCGCGCAGGCCGGACTCCATCTGCGCGGCGGCGTCACCGCAAACAAGGACCGCGCCGGCTGCGGCCAGCGTGAGCGCGCCAAAGCCGCGCGGCGTCCTTCTGTGATGCGGCGGAAGTGATGCCATCGTCGCCCGATCGGTGCGGCGCGGAGCGCGCCAAGGTTTACCGAACCGTAAACAGCGTTGGTTAACGGATGATTGATTTCGGCGTGTAACGGGGGTGGCGATGGCACTGCCGATGGACAGAGCGCGGCGGAAGCGCTAAGCGCTTGCCATGCAGAGAAAAGCCATTACCGCACCGGTCGACAGGGCGTTGGCGATCGCCTCGGCCCTGCGCACGCTACGCACGGAGATGAGCGGGCTGGAGGCGCTTGCCGCCTCGCTCGAAAACGGGCTGAGCGAACCCTTCGCCGCAGCGGTCGAGCTGATCGGGGGCATTACCGGCCGTGTCATCGTCACCGGCGTCGGCAAGAGCGGCCATATCGGGTCCAAGATCGCGGCAACGCTGGCCTCTACCGGCACGCCGGCCTTCTTCGTGCACTCGGCGGAAGCCAATCACGGCGACCTCGGCATGATCGCGCCGGATGATGCCATCATCGCCATGTCCTGGTCCGGTGACACGTCGGAATTGAAAGGCATCGTGGCCTATGCGAGCCGTTTCGCAATCCCGTTGATCGCGATCACCGCCGGGCTCGATTCGGCACTGGGGAGGGAAGCCAACGTGGTGATCGCGCTACCGAAGGTCGCCGAAGCCTGTCCGCACGGCCTCGCACCGACCACCTCCACACTAATGCAACTGGTCATCGGCGATGCTCTGGCGATCGCGCTCTTGGAAGCGCGGGGCTTCACGCCCGACGACTTCCACGGCTTCCATCCCGGCGGCAAGCTGGGCGCTAGCCTCACGCATCTTTCTGAGATCATGCGTACGGGGGACGATGTGCCGCTTGTGCCACTTGGAACCAAAATGCCCGATGCCGTCATGACGCTATCCAAGAAGCATGTCGGCTGTGTAATCGTTGTCGACGGCGAGGGGCAACTGGCTGGCATCATTACCGATGGCGACGTAGCGCGGAATTTGCACCGTAACCTGGGTGATGTAACGGTAGATGAGGTGATGACGCGAACGCCGAGAACGGTCGAGCCAAGCATGCCGGCTGGCGCCGCCATCGCCTACCTGAACGAAAACAAGATCGGCGCGCTCATCGTTGTGGAGAAGCGACGTCCTATCGGCGTTGTTCACTTCCACGATCTGCTGCGCATCGGCGCGGCCTGACTGCCTAGTCCTGCTCCACCTTCAACTCGCCGCTCTCGGCGGAGACCACGCGCACGCGCGTTCCGGCCGGCAGGTCGGGTCCGGCAACCCGCCACAGCGTGTCTCCCAGCCGCACGCGACCGTATCCGTTGGCAATCGCTTCCTCGAGCGTTGCAGTGCGGCCGACGAGCTGGCGCTCACGCTGGTTGAGCAGCGGCTGGTCGGTGTCGTCCTGGCCCCTGCTCGAGAAGAAGCGGCGGCCGACCAGCACCGACGCGATCGACAGGCCGAGGAAGACGAGCACCTGTACCTGCCACACCCAGAAGGCGCTTTCCCATAGCTGCAGGGAAAGCGTGCCGGTAAGGATCGCGGCGATGCCGAGCCACAGCAGATAGGCGCCGGGCGCGACGATCTCCAGCGTCAGCAGCACGGCCCCCAATACCATCCAGTTCCAGGGGCCGAGTTCGGTCAACCATTGCAAAATCATGGGCGGACCTCGCGCTTGCGTCAGGCCGGCTGGTCGGGCGTGACGCTGGGCGTGCGGGCGGCAGAGTGTCGTGGGCGGGAGGGCTGCCCGTCTTCGCCGAACACTTCCTTCGCAATCGCACCGATGCCGCCCAGCGACCCGATGAGCGACGACGCTTCGAGCGGCATCAGCACCACCTTGCTGTTGGTGGCGGAGCCGATCTTGGCCATTGCCTCGGTGTATTTCTGCGCCACGAAGTAGTTGATCGCCTGCACGTCGCCCTTGGCGATGGCTTCGGAAACCACCTGCGTCGCGCGGGCTTCTGCCTCCGCCGCGCGTTCGCGGGCCTCGGCATCGCGGAAGGCGGCTTCCCGGCGGCCTTCGGCCTCAAGCACCTGCGCCTGCTTCAGGCCTTCGGCTTCGAGAATCTGGGCGCGCTTGTTGCGCTCGGCCATCATCTGGCGGGCCATCGATTCTACGAGGTTGGCGGGCGGGTTGATGTCCTTGATCTCGACGCGGGTCATCTTGATGCCCCAGGGCTGGGCAGCCTCGTCGACAATCCTCAGGAGCCTGTCGTTGATGGCGTCGCGGTTGGACAGGAGTTCGTCGAGGTCCATCGAGCCCATGACGGAGCGGATGTTGGTCATCGTGAGGTTCAGGATCGCGTTCTCGAGGCCGGAAACCTGATAGGCCGCCTGCGCGGCGTTCAGCACCTGGTAGAAGGCGACGCCGTCCACTGCCACGATGGCGTTGTCGCGGGTGATGACCTCCTGGGTCGGTACGTCAAGCACCTGCTCCATCATGTTCATCCTGGCGCCGACGCGGTCGATGAACGGAACGATGATGTTGAGGCCGGGCGACAGGGTCTTGGTGTAGCGGCCGAAGCGTTCGACCGTATAGTTGTAGCCCTGCGGTACCGTCTTGATCCCGGCGAAGATCAGGAACAGGACAAGGACGACAAGAACCGGAATGAGAATGTCGAACCCGGAAAACGGCATCAAAAGCCCTCCATCGTGTTGGCCGAGCCGGCGCCACGCGCCGGATGTCGCTAAACAGACTTAAGGGTGTTTGCGCGACGTTACAATGTCGCGCGGTGCATCAGAGCCAGCCGGCGAGTTCCCGCCTGACCAGTGTCTCCAGCATTGCCATGCCGGGGCCGCTGTCGTTGAGGCAGGGTATGTGCGAGAACTTTTGGCCGCCGGCGTGCATGAAGACCTCGCGCACCTCGCCGTCGATCTCCTCCAGCGTCTCGATGCAATCGGCGGAAAAGCCGGGGTTGACGATGGCGATGGACCTCACGCCCTCGGCGGCAAGCCGCTCCACCGTCCTGTCGGTGTAAGGCTTCAGCCATTCGGCCTTGCCGAACAGCGACTGGAAGGTGGTGATCAGCCGCTTCTCGTCCCAGCCGAGCTTCTCGCGCAGCAGGCGCGTCGTTTCGTGGCAGTGCTGTGGGTACGGATCGCCCTTGTCGGCATAGGATTTCGGGATGCCGTGGTAGGAGGCCAGCACGACCTCAGGCTCGAAATCGAGCCCGGCGAGGTGTGTCTGGATCGATTGCGCCAGCGCGTCGATATAGGCCGGATCGTCGTAATAAGGCGGTACCGAGCGCACCGTCGGTTGATGGCGGATGTTCATCAGCGCCCTATAGAGCTGGTCGTTTGCCGTGGCCGTGGTCGTGGCGGAAAACTGCGGGTAGAGCGGGAACATGATGATCCGCTCGCACCCCTGCGCGCGGAGGTTTTCGACCGCCTCGGCGACCGACGGGCTGCCGTAGCGCATGCCCCATTCCACGCTGATACGCGGCTCGTCGGCGAAGATTTCGGCGAGGCGCTCCGCCTGGCCGCGCGTGATGGTGCGCAGCGGCGACTCGTCCTTTTCGCGGTTCCAGATCTTCTCGTAGTTGGCGCCTGCCTTCTGCGGTCTTGTCGTCAGCACCGCGCCATAGAGGATCGGATACCAGACCGCCTTGTTCAGCTCGATGACGCGCGGGTCCGACAGGAATTCGCGCAGGTAGCGCCACATCGACCAGTAGTCGGTGCCGTCCGGCGTGCCGAGATTGGTGAGCAGGATGCCGATGCGTCCCTGATAGGCGGGTTTCCGGTCGGATAGGGTTTCCATCGCTGTTGCCGGGTCCTTGTCGAAGGCCGCGTGAATGTTCATGCCGACCGCTCCTTGTGATGGCTGGAAACTACGTATTGTTTCCGCCATTACAAGGAGGTGGCTTGACGCACCTTGATCAGCCTCAACCGGCGTAGTCGCGCTCGTCGGCGATTACCTTGCCGTCGTTGGGGAGCGATCCGGGGGCGGCGAGATGCACCGCGCCGCCGAGCTTCGTCACCTCGCGCAGCGACGTCTCGATGGCGGATGCGTCGGGAGACGCACCGGGTGCCGCCTCGACGTGCAGCGTCATCGCATCGCGCGCGCCGTCGCGGATCACCACCAGCCGCGCACGCGCGACCTCACGGTGACGGGCCAGCACCTCTGCGATCTGTTTCGGGTCGACGAACATACCCTTGACCTTGGTGCGCTGGTCGGCCCGGCCCATCCAGCCCCTGAGGCGCTGGCCGGTGCGTCCGCAAGGCGACTGGCCCGGCATGATGGCGGAGAGGTCGCCGGTTCCGAGCCGTACCAGCGGGTAGGCAGGGTTGAGGCTGGTCACCACCAGCTCTCCAACTTCGCCCTCAGGCACCGGGTCGCCGGTTCCGGGTCGCACGATTTCCACGATCAGGTCTTCGTTCACGATCATGCCTGGGTTGGGTGAGCCGTCCTCGGCCGCGCTCTCATAGGCGATCACGCCGAATTCCGCCGTGGCGTAGCACTGATAGACCCGTATTCCGCGCGCGAAATATTCCTCGCGCAGGGACGGGAACAGTGCGCCTCCCGAAACGAGGCCGAGCCGGAACGCCGAGATGTCCTTGCCCATCTCGGCGGCACGGTCGAGCATCACCTTGAGGAAATCCGGCGTACCCCCATAGACGCCGGGTTTGAGCGCGGCGGCGGCCTCGACCTGCATGTCGGTGTTGCCGGTGCCGGCCGCGAAGACCGTGCAGCCCAGCGCCCGAGCGCCTTCGTCGATGATGAAGCCGCCGGGGGTCATGTGATAGGAAAAGGCGTTGTGCATGATGTCGCCTGGCCGGATGCCAACGGCAAACATGGCGCGCGCCGAGCGGCCCGGATCCCTCTCCAGCCCCTGCGGCTCCCAGATGGGGCCGGGCGACATAAAGACCCTGCTGCCTTGCAGGTGGGCCGGATTGACGAAACCGCCGAATGGCGGGTTCTGCGCCTGCATCTCCATCAGTTCCGCCTTGCGTAGCACCGGCAGCGAGGCGAGGGCGGAACGGGAGGTGAGTGTCGCGGGATCGAGACCTTCGAGCCACCGTGCGAGGCCCGGAACATCGCGCATAGAGGAAGCCAGAAATGCCGGCAGACGCGCGAAAAGGTCTTTCTCGCGTTCCTCCGGGCTTCTCTGTTCGCGATCGTCGAAATAGGCGGCCATCGTTCCTCCCTCAGCCTCCGGCATCCTTTTCAGATGCCTTATCGCAGGGGGATCGCCATGCGCGCAAGGTGGGCGGATGCGATGCATCCGCCCTTCCCGTGGAAAGTCAGGTTGTCAGGGGTAGCGCGTCGCTCAGGCTGAAGCGCCGCGACGGATCAACGAGAACTGCTGGCCCGTGGAGCCGGTGCAGTTGAGCTGGGTCTGGCTTACCATTGCGCAATTGACCTGCGTGGTCGTCTGCCTGATGAGCGACGTCACCGAGATCGACACGGTCGATGCATTAATCTGCGAATAGTTGCCTTCGGCGAGCTTGTTGCCGGTGTCGGTTGCAAGCGTTTCGAAGCGGCCGGCGGTGAAGCGCGACATTGCCACGCCGTCGGTGCTGACCCATTCGCCCTCGAAGCCGGACTGCATCGCCGAGGGGCCGACGGGGCGGTCTCGCCTTTGCGGCTCACCCATGCCCTGGCAGCCTGCCAGAGCGACCACAGTTGCCACCGCTGCAACTGCGCGAAATTTGACCGCATTCATCATGCCGACTTTCCTCTTTTCGGTACGACTGGATTCTAAATCGCCGTTTTTGCGGGCGAAAGCAAGGTTCGCGCTCTTTCGCGCGTTTCGCTTAACGCCTAACGAACAAGAATGTTGCGGAATTGCCAGGGATCCGTCGTATCGATGTCCTCAGGGAAGAGGCCGGGTCGCCCGTCAAGCGGAGTCCAGTCAGTATAGTAGCCTTTTACCGGCCCGAGATAGGGCATCTGCACCTCGAGGCAGCGCCTGTAGTCGATCTCGTCGGTCTCAACGATACCTGCCTCGGGGTTATCGAGCGCCCAGACCATCCCGGCCAGCACGGCCGAGGAGACCTGAAGTCCGGTGGCATTCTGATAGGGCGCCAGTTGCCGCGCTTCGTCCAGCGAAAGCTGCGAGCCATACCAATAGGCATTGCGGTCATGGCCATAGAGCAGCACGCCAAGTTCGTCGACGCCGTCGACCAGTTCGAATTCGTCAAGGACATGCTGCACCGGCTGCGCGTTGCCCTCGGCGCCGAACATTTCGTGCAGCGACAGCACCGCGTCGTTGCAGGGATGGTAGGCATAGTGGCAGGTGGGGCGGAAGACGGGCCCGCCGTCTTCACCGCGAACCGTGAAATAATCTGCGATGGAGATCGCCTCGTTGTGGGTGACGAGGAAACCATATTGCGGTCCTGGCGTCGGGCACCAGCTGCGCACGCGCGTGTTCGCCCCCGGCTGCTCCAGATAGATCGCAACGGCGCTGCCGCCCGCGTGCTGCTTCGCGTTCGCGGGCATCCATGTTTCGTGCGTGCCCCAGCCCAGTTCCGCAGGCTGCAGACCTTCGGCGATGAAGCCCTCGACCGACCAGGTGTTCCAGAATGCGTTCAGGGGCTTGGGGTCCTTCGCGCGCTGGGTATCACGTTCGGCGATATGCACGCCCTTGACGCCAGCCGAGCGCATAAGACGCGCCCATCCTTCCCGATCGCCCGTGGCGGGCTCCTGGAAATCGAGACCCAGGTCCTGGGCGAGATTGAGCAGCGCCTGTTTGACGAACCAGGAGACCATGCCGGGATTGGCACCGCAGCAGGAGATCGCCGTGGTACCGCCGGGAGAATTGCGCTTCTCCGCACGCATCGTTTCGCGCAACGCGTAGTTGGTGCGCGAGGCGTTGTCGGCATCTCGGTCGAAGTAGAAGCCGAGCCACGGTTCCACCACCGTATCGATATAGAGAACACCCAGTTCCCGGCAGAGCCGGACGAGATCGAGCGAGCCGGTATCGACCGACAGGTTCACGCAGAAGCCCTGGCCCTCGCCGGCCGTCAGCAGGGGGGTGAGCAGCTCGCGGTAGTTCTGCTGGGTGACGTGTGCCTGGACATGGCGCGCACCGTACTGCGCCATGATCTTTGCATCGGCGGCACTCTCCCGCGGATCCACGACGACCAGCCGCGAAGGATCGTACCGGAAATGCCGTTCGATCAGCGGCAGCGTGCCCTGACCGATCGAACCGAATCCGATGATGACGATCGGGCCGGTGATTTCACCGTGGATAGGCGGGGCGGCATCTGCCATTGCGGGAAACTCCAGACTGAAAGCGATGGTTCGGCCTTAATCACGGAACCATGACACAATCAACACGGCTGGGGTGCCTGCGTTCCCGCTTCGAGCTCCGCGATAGCCCGCAGCGCCGCCACGAGCCGGTCCCGTTCGGCGCCGAGCCCCTTGTACTCAAGCTGTTCGCGGTCGAGGCCTGCCAGTTG
>JAEWFU010000169.1 GCA_023388675.1 Pseudomonadota bacterium
CCGTGCCGTGAAGCACTCCCCAGAGAAGGTATTGAGGATTGAAAGCATGCCACAGGCCTGTAAGCAGGAAGAGAAGCATGATCCCCCGGAAACGCCAGCCGGTTCGCCGGACAAATGGCTGATATACATAGCTCGACATGAAATCGATGAGGCTGATGTGCCAGCGTTTCCAGAAATCCTGAAGATTGTGTGCCAGGAATGGAAAGTTGAAATTCTCGCGAATCTTAATCCCGAACAGTTGAGCTGAGCCGATCGCCACATCGGAGTAGCCGGAGAACATGATGTAAAGAACCAGCCATTTGAGGAAGAGCCAGAGGAGGAAACTGTCCGCGGCGAGATGACCGACCGAACTTTCCGAAATCCACGGCGAATATTGCGCCTCCAGACCGCCGATGAGGACCGGTGCCAGATAAGACTGCTTGGCGAGGCCGATGAGGATACGCGAGATGCCGGAAAGCTGCTGTTCGAGATCCGGCGTGGCATCGCATTTGGCCGCGTTCAGCGTGCTTGGCTGTTCTATCGGGCCTGCCTCGTAGGTCGGGAAGAACAGTATCAGGAGCAGCGCGTCGAGTGGCCTTGTCGGCCGCTCGAAGCGATACGCATCCGACAGAATTGCGATGCCTTTCAATGCGAAAAAAGCGCTGCCGGCGAGATCAACGACAGGCAGGGCGCCTGCTGCAAAAGGCGTCAGGCGGGAATAGACGAGTATCGCAATTATAGTTGCGACGCCGCTCCAGGCCAGCGCGCGGGATGGCCTGGTAGCCAGGGCATGGGAAAGAACCGATGTCGCCAGCGCTGTCATGACGGCGACGAGCAGCGCTGCTGGCGAGATGAGGAAGATCACGACGCTCGAGGTCGCCACCAAGAGGATCGCCCGAGCGTTCGCCCACCGAGCAGGCAGTGCCCAGTAGAGGCAGACCGCACAAGCCAGGAGTGCCAGAAAAACCGGAGGCGCCAGCGTCATTGAACAAGCTGCGTGGCTGCTTGCGAGGTGAGCCTGGGCGCGATCCAGTCGGCAAGGAGCGGCGTGTAGAGTGCCACTGCCAACTTGCCGTGATGACGCTCGTCGGCATAGTGGTCAGGGGTAAACGCCGCCAGGTCGGTCTTGCCGAGACCTATAACGTCAACGCCGAAGAATTCGGCCAGGCGCCGGCGTTCCCGCACACTCAACGGCTGTTCGGTCAGACCGGGCATCGACATCAGAACGAACTGCCCGTCCTGCGCCTGCACAACCTCGTTCATCTTCTGCACATAGGTGTCCTGAACCACGTTTCTCGGTTCGCCCAGCCTCAGTCTCGGCTGGGGCTGACGACCCGTCGCCACGGCTTCTCGAATCCGTGCCTCGTTTGGTCCGCGTGGGTTCGAGTAGTCGTACGTTTTCGCGGCGGTGGACGATTGGGGTGGCTCGAACCGGTTGTTCGAGGCAAGTTGCGTCATGAACATCGACAGTTTCAGACGAACGTTGGCCGCAAAGCGCGACAGCGGATCATCGAATACAAAGCTGTTCATGAAGAGGTCCGACCAGGACGCGGCCTGCGTGAAATAGAAATGATTTGATGCCGTCGACGCCGTTGAATACTCGGCGACAACCAGCCGAACAGGAGAACGCTGCAGGACTTCCTTGACAATCAGGTAATCGACATCGGTCCCCCGGCCGCTGGTGGCAAGATCATAGACGACGACCGGTCTACCCAACCGCTCTTCCAGTTGCCGTTCGAGCTCGCTCCCGACGACAGATGCCATAATGCGCGAGGTGCCGACGAAGAGGACGTCTACAGGTCCCTGACGGCCAAAAATGCCCTCTCCGATGGGTTTGAGCTGATCGGCGAAGCGGAATTGAGGGGTCACCGGCAGAATGACGAGTGCCAGCAATAGGGAGATGCCGAGACAACCGATGGCTATTCGCGCGGCGGCGGCCAGTCGCCCCTTACTCCTCCGCCCTGCCGAAATAGATGTCGCCAACTGCTTCGCCTCCGCACATCACTGCACAAGAAGCAGCGCGGCCCCCGATGGCGTTTATCAACGTCACGTTTATATCGCAAGGATCGTCCACACCGATAACGCCATCGGTCCGCAGCGCCGTGAAGACCCATTTACCCGGCCCATCCGGAAACTGCGCGAGAAGCAGGGTCTTGGTCAGAAAAACGATGATCTCGATTGCGGGAGGACCTCGATCGCCGAGATAGCGGGCAGTGTCGCCCTCGATCCGGGTTGCGGCGACAATCGCCGATTCGAAGTTCTCGCTTCGAATGCGTGCCGGTTCGTTGGACTCGTCATACCACCCCGACAACGTCTCGCCGTCGTCGAGGGTCGCTTGTATTCGTACAGGGGAGTTTTGCAGGATCGTTCGGTCGGGTTCGCCGCCTACTAGCCGGAAAATGCCCGCATGGCGCGTGAAGCGCGGAAATCGCACGTCAAGTCGTGTGACGCTGCGCGGTCCGGCCGCATGGATTACAATGGCCGTGGCTGCAGCATGGAGGTCGGTTCCGTGCAGGTAGGCGCGTTTGCCGCGATAAGGAATATCGGGTGCAGCAGACCACGCAACCGATCCGTCTTGCGCTATTTGCATAGCCAATCGATCAAATTTGAAACCCGGAAGAGGTCGTGAGTCTCGACATCCTTGTCGGTAATTGTCTTCCCCGAAGCCTTTTCCAGCTCCAGCAGGAATACCGACGCGTCCAGTGAATCGAGAATCTCACCTTCGACGAGATGGGTTTCGCTTTCGTACTCCAGATCAGAGCGTCCTGTCGCCTTGGCAAGAGCGGCGCGGATCGTATTGCCAGCTTCTTCTCTGTTCATGATATCCACTTCACAATTACGGGTTCGCCTAGCCTTTCCTCTACCCGCTGAAGGGAGGGGGTGCAATTCCCAACTGGTATCGAGCTACTCGGATGCTTCGGAGCAAGCAAAACAATGCGTAGGCGGCGAGCGGCGAGCTTCACATAGCCTCGATTGTTTCACACAATGCTATGTGATAGCCGTGCCTCGGCGGCGTCGGATGTGACGTGCCTATATGATGATTGAGATGGTGGTTGGAGGCTCGCAACGGGGTTGCGTTGCCAAGCTGCAAGGTTTGGAGCCACTGAGGGCACGACAGCAGCGGAACCAGCCACGCTGCTGATATACTTAAGTAGTGGCCATTATCCGGAATTATAGCCAAATAGCCAAAGAGGGAATGGGCGCTTGCCGCTCGGCCGTAGCCGCAACGAGGGTAAACGAAGTCATGTCGTTCGGTATCGGAACCGCCAGAATTGAGGCCGGAACATCGAAATGAACGAAGAAGAAGAAGCATATTTCAATTCACATCCGGCATTTATCCATATAGAAGATAAACCTGAATTGCCGCGAATACTTATCATCGGCGATTCGATTTCCATTGGTTACACGGATCACGTGCGGCGCCTCCTGTCGGGCCAGGCAAACGTGCATCGGCCTCGCGCAAACTGCCATTCGACAGGGAAGGGGATCGTTTCGCTAGGCGACTGGCTCGGTGAGACGGCATGGGATCTCATCCTGTTTAACTTCGGCCTCCATGACATTTCTCTCGTCAAGGGTGAGCCCAGAACAAGGCTCGGACTCTATCGCAATCGGCTGCGCACGATGCTTGATCGTATGCGGCCGCAAGCGCGCAGCGTCGTCTGGGCGAGCACGACGCCCGTCACCCTCGAGTGCGAAAAGCGCATGGCCAAACGCGTCTTGGACGAACCTCATCTGTTTGTAAGGCGGGATAGGGATGTTCGCCGTTATAACGAGGCGGCGCGTGTCGTGATGGAAGAAGCCGAGGTATCGACGGTGGATCTATATAGGCTGGCGTTGCCTCATCTCGACACGCTGCAGATAGCACGCAACGTTCATTTCACCGATGCCGGATATGCCTTTCTTGCGCAACACGTCGCCGATGCTATCCGGCAGCAGCTCCCGCAGATGCAAGCTCCCGGTTCGAAGTAGAGCCGGGAGAACTTTACCGGTTGCGAAATGCGGACTGAAGCGCCGCGGCGATCGTGCATGCGGTGGGTGCAGGTATAAAGCTGTGGCGGAGGGAGTGGGATTCGAACCCACGGAGACATCGCTGCCTCGCCGGTTTTCAAGACCGGTGCCTTAAACCGCTCGGCCATCCCTCCGGCGCCATGTGTATGCGTCAGGCGAACGGCCAATTCAAGCGGCAAGCGGCTGCGCATCGTTTGATGAGCGAATGCCATAATCTTGCCCGTATCCCGTCACAATCGGTTAACATGGTAATAAGCATTGCGTGCGCAATTTGCATGAGGGTGTCATCACGCATCGCAATCGGGTAAACCACGCAACGGCGGGGTTTGGCTGGAGGCGGTGTCGTTCGCATGAGGGGTCCGGGACGTTGAAAAACAAGGCAACTGCGCCCGCAGGGCATACGGCGCGCGGCGTTGGCCTCGTCACGACCACTGTCACGGCGCTGATGCTTGCGGCGTGCTCCACATCCGGACCACAGACGGCATCCGTCAAGCGCACCGCGACCAAGGAATATTTCGCCGAATCGGAGTACGGCGTTAAGGCCAGCCCCAGAGTGTCGATGAAACGCTCCGGCCTGCCGCGCGGCGGCGGTCGTGAACAGGTCGGCAAGCCCTACAAGGTCAAGGGCAAATGGTATCATCCCAAGGAAGACCCGGATTATCGCAACTCCGGCATGGCTTCGTGGTACGGTGACGCCTTCCACGGCCGGCTCACCGCCAATGGCGAAGTCTATGACATGACGCATCTGACGGCGGCGCATCCGACGATGCCGCTGCCCAGCTATGCGCGCGTGACCAACCGCGCGAACGGCTCATCCGTGATCGTTCGCATCAACGATCGCGGCCCGTTTGCACATGGCCGGATCATCGACCTGTCGCGCCGAGCTGCAGAATTGCTCGACTACACGCACAAGGGCGTGGCGAAAGTCGACGTCGAATATGTCGGGCGCGCACCGCTGGACGGGCAGGATGACGCATTCCTGATGGCGTCCTACAAGCCGGGCGGCGTCGTGCCCGATCCGTCGGACGGCCTGCCGACCGGCGTGATGATTGCTATGAATGGGCCCACCCCAACCATTTCTGCCGCGGCCGCGCCGATCTTCCCGGGCCAGCAGGCGCCTCAAGCGCCGGTTGCGGCTGCGTCGGGTGATCCCGTGCTCCCGGAGTTCGGCCCGATCGCACCGGAACGCCCCGGCATCGGGCTCGCAAGGCGTCTCGGTGCCGGGCAGCCTGCAGAAGCTCTCGCTTATGCCGACGAGCGCGTGAAGCGCGCGGCGCAGGTCGTGTCCGACTTTGCAGGCAGCGCGCCCGACAATGCCGCGCTTGTCGCCGCACTCAACAGGCGCTACATGGCTGCGCCCGCCGCCGCGGACTATGTGGCGGTCGGCACCTATGCCAGCCAGGAGGAAGCCGAGACGATGGCGCGCGCGCTCGCCTCCGTCGGCAAGGCGACTATCGAGACCGACTGGCGTGGAGACGGCTTCGCCGTCAGCTTGCGCCCGGACGGTCGGGTCTCGACCGATGAGCTGCTCGAAGCCGCGTGGGCAGCCGGCGCCACCGATGCGATGACGGTCCGGGAATAGGGGCGCAGCCGGCATCTTCCGGCACGGCGTATGATGGCGGCGTCGGCTTTGTCCGTCCGCACTCGACATGGCGGGTCTCGCACCGGCGACAGTTCCAATCGGATGCCCGATGCTTTAGCTTCGGAGGCTTCAAGGGCTGGTTCGGAGTGGTGGCAATGGTGAGGCTCGCGGGGTTCCGCAGTTGCCTGATAGGGTTTTGGCTTCTGGCTGCATGTGTCGCGGCGCAGGCTCAGCTCTTCGAAACCAAGGCCAGGCAGGGCTTCATGATCGATGCCGACACTGGCACGGTTCTGTTTGCCAAGGACGCCGACACGCTGTTTCCGCCGGCCTCCCTGGCGAAACTGATGACGATGGAAGTCGTTTTCAATGCCATCAAGCTTGGCCGTCTGACGCTTGACGATGAATTTCAGGTGTCCGAGAACGCCTGGCGTACCGGCGGGGCGCCGTCCAGAACGTCCACCATGTTTGCCGAGCTCGAATCTTCGATCCGCCTGGAAGACCTGATACAGGGCGTGATCGTGCAGTCGGCTAATGACGGTTGCATCATCATCGCCGAAGGCATGGCGGGTTCGGAGGAAAATTTCGCCCAGCTCATGACGGAGCGCGCGCGAGAGATCGGTTTGACCAGATCGGTGTTCCGCAATTCGACCGGCTTGCCAGCCGAAGGCCAGCTCGTCACGGCACGCGAACTCGTGCTTTTGGCACAACATATCTGGCGCGAATACCCCGAATTCTACCGCTACTACAGCCAGGGCGAGTTCACCTGGAACAAGATCCTCCAGCGCAACCGCAATCCGCTTCTGGCGCTCAACATAGGCGCAGACGGGCTCAAGACAGGTTTCACCGAAGAATCCGGCTATGCCATCGTCGGTTCCGTGCGTCGCGACAGCCGTCGACTGTTCGTCGCGCTGAGCGGAATGGAGAGCAACAACCAGCGCGCGGAGGAATCGCGCCGTATCCTCGAATGGGGCATGCGCTCGTTCGAAAAGCTCGATCTCTACAAGGCCGGCGAGGTCGTTGGCGAGGCCAAGACCTTCGGAGGCGAGAAGGGCGG
>JAEWFU010000199.1 GCA_023388675.1 Pseudomonadota bacterium
ACCGACAAGAAGGTGCTGATCGCGCCGGCCATGAACCCGCGCATGTGGAGCCATCCGGCAACGCGCCGCAATCGCGCGACATTGGAGCAGGATGGCGTCGCCTTCGTCGGACCCGGGCGCGGCGAGATGGCCGAGAGCGGCGAGGCCGGTGACGGCCGCATGGCCGAACCGCTGGAGATCGTGGCCGCGATCGAGGCGCTGCTGGACGAGGCGCCAAAACCGCTTGCCGGCCGCAAGATCGTGGTGACATCGGGACCGACGCACGAGCCGATCGACCCGGTGCGCTACATCGCCAATCGGTCCTCGGGCAAGCAGGGCCATGCGATCGCCGGCGCGCTCGCGCAGCTCGGCGCGGAGGTGCATCTCGTATCGGGTCCGGTGACGATCGCCGACCCGGCCGGCGTCAACGTCGTACACGTCGAATCCGCTCGACAGATGAAGGCTGCCGTGGAAGCGGCGCTGCCCGCCGATGCAGGCGTTTTCGTTGCTGCGGTCGCCGACTGGCGCACCGAGGGCGAGGCGGGCGAGAAGATCAAGAAGGAACCGGGCAAAGGGCCGCCGGCGCTGCAGATGGTCGAGAACCCCGACATCCTGGCCACCATCGGGCATCACGCCAACCGTCCGAAACTGGTGGTGGGCTTTGCAGCCGAAACGCAGAACGTGCTGGAGAACGCCCGCGCGAAGCTAAAGAAGAAGGGCGCCGACCTGATCGTCGCCAACGACGTTTCCCACGACAGCGGGGTCAACGCGTCGGGCGTGATGGGCGGCGACCGCAACCTTGTCCGCATCGTGACGGCCGACGGCGCCGAGGAATGGCCGGAAATGAGCAAGAACGAGGTGGCGACAAGGCTCGCCGCGTTGATTGCAGCAAAACTCGACGGGCAATGAGCGCCGTCCCCGTTCTCCAAACCGAGCGTCTCGTGCTGCGGGAGCACCGTCCCGAGGACCTCGACGCATACCTCGATCTCTGGACCCAGGACGATGTCGTCAGGTTCATCAGCGGGCGTCCGCTCACCAGGTCGGAATGCTGGGGTCGCATCCTGCGTTCGCGCGGACTGTGGGCTGTGCTGGGAGCCGGCTTCTGGACATTGACGGATCGAGAATCCGGCAGGCTCGTCGGCGAGGCGGGGCTGATGGACATCAAGCGCGCTATCGAACCGCCGCTGGACGGCACGCTTGAGGCCGGCTGGGCACTGCATCCCTCCGTCCAGGGAAAGGGACTGGCGCGGGAAGCCATGACGGCGATTCTCGACTGGGCCGACCAACACCATACAGGCGTTCCGCTGAGCTGCATCATCAGCGAAGGCAACAAGCCTTCCGTGCAACTCGCGACGCACCTCGGATTTCAGGAAACGGCTCGCGGCGCCCTGCAGGACTCCACCGTCATCCATTTCCGGCGTGCGGCGGGCGCATAGGCAGTCAGCCCTCGACCAGCAGGATCAGGTTTCCGCAGCCATCTTCGAAGGTGGCCATCATCGGCATGCCCGGCGCGGGCGCACGCGGTTCGCCGCGGAAAACGACGCCGAGCCCTGTCAACCGCTCGTACTCCGCCTTCACGTCATCGCAGCCGAGCTGGGTGAACGGGATGTCGCGCTCGTAGAGCGCTTTCTGATAGTCCCGCGCGAAATCCATGCCCGCCGGCTCCAGCAGCAGCTCCACACCGGAACCATCGGCGGCCTGAACGGTGAGCCAGCGCGCGCCGCCGGCCGGAACGTCGTGCTTCTTCACGAAGCCCAGCCTGCCGACATAGAAATCCTCGGCCTTCTGCTGGTCGAGCACCATCACCGAAGACAGATTGCAGCGTATCATCGTATTTGTCCTTTCGGTTTCACCAGGCTTCGGTCTTCTCGTCGACGAGGTGAATGATCGACGAAGGGCTGGATACCCAGAAGCCCTTGAAATCGGGGCCAAGCGGCTCGATCTCATCGCGGCGGGCGATACCGGCCTTCGCCAGATGGTCGGCGGCGGCGTCCTTGTCGTCCATGACGATTTCCAGCCAGATTTCGGCCTGGCTCATGCCCGGCGCCTGGTCGATCCAGAGCTGGTTAGCCCCGAAGTGAAAGCCGACGGCAGGCTCGTGGCCCTCGATCTGGGCAAGGCCGATGACATCGCGATAGAAGCGCACCGTTTCATCATACTGGTGCGTCGGCACCTTCATGGCGATGTTGCGGCCGCCCGAATAGGTTGGGTTCATCATGTTCTCCTCAAGGCAGGATTTTCGTCGAACATCCGGTCCAGGAAATCGAGCCAGAGGCTCCATCCCTGCCGGGTCTTTTCGATATCCTCGTCGGTGGGCGCCAGGCCGTCCCAGCCGTCAGACAGGATGAGGCGGGCGCGTCCGTCGGATAAGTCGCGAAACGAGATCGCGATGAATTCGTCGACGTACGGATTCGGTTCGTCGCTTTCGACGGCAAAGGTCTGCTTGACCAGTCGGCCCGGCTCCAGCGCGAGGTATTGTCCGACATGGGCGAAGACATCGCCGTCGTCGCCATCGCTTTCGACGCGAAAGCGGCCGCCTGGGCGGACGTCCGCGTCAACCCTGCCAAACCAGCGGTTCATCACAGCGGGCTCGGTCCAGGCCGCGTAAAGTGCCGCAGCGGACGCGTCGAACTCCCGCTCGACCTGCACCATGTATTCGGGCGTCGTGCCCCGCTCCGTCGTCAACGCAAGGCGATCCCGATAGATTGCTTCGAGCCGCGCATGAGTGCTCCAGAAGCCGCGCGGCGTTTCACCCGCGAGCCGGTCGGCAAGGATGCCAAGATGCGCATCCCAGCCGCTGGCGACGCTGACCATCGTCTCCGGATCGCGCAGCCGCCGGTGAGTCACGACAAGCAGCACTTGGCTGCCTTCGGGAAAGAGCTCGAAGGTAACCTCGCTCGCGCCGCTGTCGCCGGGCCATGTGTAGGCGAGTGCGCGCGGCGGATCCCATTGCGTGACCTCGCCGTGCATGGCGGGGCTGTCCTCAAAGTCGCGATATCTTTCCGGGGTTGCCTCGTCGGACAGTTCCCGATGACGGAACAGGTGCTCGACCTGCCCGCCGGGGTGGGGCTCCATGACACCGGCAGCCAGCCAGAGCCGCCGCTTGGCGGGATCGGTAAGATAGTCCCATATGCGCTCGACCGGCCCCGGCAGCAGCTTTTCTATCCGCACCGTGGCAGGCTCGGAAACGATGCCCTGCCCGTCCGCGGTCGCATCGACCCTGAACATGGCTCACGCTTCCAGTTGCGCCGCGAGGGCGTCGAGCATCATCGTCCAGCCCTTGCGGGTCTGCTCGCCCCACTCGGCAAAGACATCCGGCGCCATCTCGCTCGTGAGCGTCAGCTCGCATCCCTTGTCGAGACGCGAGATCTCGATCGTCACGCGGTCGTATTTCGGGCTGAACGCCAGTACCGCGAAGGTGAAAACGAGGCGCTGCGGCCGGTCGATCTCCAGATAATCGCCGGTATGTTCGATGTCGCCTTCCTTGCGGTGGATGACAAAGGCAAAACTGCCGCCGACCCGTGCATCCACACGGCCAGTGACCGCCTCACCCTGCTCGCTGCGGAACAGCCATTTGCCGGCGGTCTCCGGATCGAGCCATGCGTCGAAGACCCGCTCCGCCGATGCGTCGAACCGGCGTTTCACCTGCAAGGTGACGGGTTGCTTGTCGGTCATTTCGAATTCTCCATCTTTTCGTCCTCGGCGCGCAGCAGCGCATCCAGCGCGTCCAGGCGGCCGGTCCAGAAGCGCTCGTAGTAGCGAAGCCAGGCCTGCGCCTCGGCGAGCCGCGCCGCGTCGAGCCGGCACAAATGCGTGCGGCCCCGTATCTCGCGGCGCACTAGACCCGCTCCTTCCAGCACCTTCACGTGCTTGGAGGCGCCCGCGAGACTCATCGAGAATGGCGCGGCCAGCTCGCCGACGCTTCTTTCTCCGGTCGACAGCGTGTGCAGCATTGCCCTGCGCGTCGCATCGGACAGCGCGTGGAAGACGGCATCAAGTTGGGCAGCTTCATTCTCAACCATATGGTTGAATTAGAGCGCACAAGTTCGAATGTCAACCGTTCGGTTTAATGTTTTTCGCAATCAGGCGGACAGCGCGATTCGGCGGATAACTGGCCGAGGCATACGCGGCCTGACCTCGCCCAGCGTGTAGGCGGAACGAACCGCCGCTTCCGCCTGGTCGGCGTCGGCTTCATTGCGCGCATGGACGATCGCAAGCGCGTCACCCTTGCCGATGTCGGTGCCGACCGGCACAAGCCCGGTTATGCCGACGGCGTGGTCGATCACGTCTTCCGGCTTGGTGCGGCCGCCGCCGAGCGCAACGACGGCGATGCCGACGTCGCGCGATGCGATCGCCGTTACGAAGCCCGACTTACCGGACTTCACCGGCCGTATGACGGGCGCTTGAGGCAGGTAGGTCTCGTACTTATCGACGAAGGCCGCCGGGCCGCCCAAAGCCGAGACCATGCGGCCGAAGACATCCGCGGCGCGGCCGGACGAAAGAGCATTGCCGGCAAGGCTGTCGGCCTGACGGTGGGTGGATGCGATGCCGGCCGCGAGCAGCATCTCGGCCGCAAGCGCCAGCGTCACCTCCTCCAGCCGGCGGTCGCGGGCGCGGCCGGTGAGGAAATCGACGGCATTGGCAACCTCGACGGCGTTGCCGGCAGCACTTGCCAGCGGCTGGTTCATGTCGGTCATCAGCGCCGTGGTCGGCAGGCCGGCGCCGTTCGCCACCTCGACCAGGCTTTACGCGAGCCCGGCAGCATTCTTCTTCGTTGCCATGAACGCGCCATTGCCGGCCTTCACGTCGAGCACCAGCGACTGGAGCCCGGCAGCAAGCTTCTTGGACAGGATGGACGCGGTAATCAGCGGGATCGATTCGACCGTGCCGGTCACGTCGCGAATGGCATAGAAGCGCTTGTCGGCCGGCGCCAGATCGGCCGTCTGGCCGATGACCGCGCAGCCCACCTCGCGCACCACCTTGCGGAACAGCGCCTTGTCGGGCTGGCTGGTGTAGCCGGGGATGGCATCCATCTTGTCGAGCGTGCCGCCGGTGTGGCCAAGCCCGCGCCCCGAAATCATCGGCACATAGGCGCCGCAGGTCGCGACGATCGGAGCGAGCATCAGGGAAACGTTGTCGCCCACGCCGCCCGTCGAGTGCTTGTCCGTCACCGGGCCAGGCAGGTCGGACCAGTCGAGCACGGTGCCGGAATCACGCATCGCGAGCGTCAGCGCGACGGCTTCATCCCGCTCCATGCCGTTGAGGAAGATCGCCATGCCGAGCGCCGCGACCTGCCCCTCGGAAAAGGAACCGTCGGCGAGGCCGGCAACGAAAGCGGCAATTTCATCGGGCGCCAGCGGCTGCCGATCGCGCTTTTTCCTGACGATTTCCTGGGGGAGCATGGTCAGCGCTCCTGAAGGGCGACGTGGCGCGTTAAGTTGCCCACGCACAAAGCATGGCGTTCGACGTTGCCCCCCTCTGGCCTGCCGGCCATCTCCCCCACGAGGGGGGAGATCGATCGGCCGCGCGGCTTTCGCCACTCGCCAACGTTGCAGAAGGAGCGGTGAACGTGAAACTGCCGATCTCCCCCCTGGTGGGGGAGATGGCCGGCAGGCCAGAGGGGGGCGCGAGAGGATGCCTTCATATCCGCTCGCCTACCCGTCCACCGTCCCGTCGGCAAACATCTTCTTCAGGATCGTCGCGAGACGTTGGCCGCCGAGCGGCGCCATCTCCTTCGTCTCGTCATGCGAAAGCTCGCTGCCGGTCATGCCGGCGGCAAGGTTTGTGATGACCGAACACGCGGCCACGCGCAGGCCGAGGAATCGCGCGACGATCACCTCCGGCACGGTCGACATGCCCACCGCGTTGGCGCCCATGACGCGCGCCATGCGTATCTCTGCAGGCGTCTCGAAGGATGGCCCGGAGAACCACATATAGACGCCCTTGTGGAGCACCGTGCCGGTCGCCTGGGCCGCCCGCTCGAAGGCGGCTCGCATGCCGGCGTCGTAGGCCTCAGTGAGCCCGACGAAGCGCCTATCGGTCGGCTCGCCGAAAAGCGGGTTGGTGCCGGAAAAATTGATGTGGTCGGTGATCAGCATCACCGAGCCGGGGCCCATATCGGGTTCCAGCGAGCCCGCGGCATTGGTGAGGATCAGTTTCTCGATGCCGATGCCGGTCAGCGCCTCCAGCGCCGGCCGCATAGCCGCGGGGTTGCCGTGCTCGTAATAATGCGCGCGTCCGGCCAGCATGATGACAGGCGTGCCGCCGAGGTCACCGGCGACGAGCTGCCCTGCATGGCCGGTAACGCCGCTATGCGGAAAGACCGGCAATTCGGCATAGGGGATGCGCACCGCGTTCTCGACCTCGTCGACGAGGCTGCCCAACCCGGAGCCCAGAACCAGCGCCGTCTTGGGCGTGCGCCCCTCCAGCGCCTCGGTGATGTTGGCGATGGTGCGGTTCATTTCAGGATGTCTCCGGCAAAGCCCAGCGGCAGGATCTCACCCATGGTCAGGGTCTGGACGACACCCGTCTCGTCGCACAAATGAAGCCGTGCGTCCGGCCCGGCGAACTCGGCGAGCCGCTGGCGGCAGCCGCCGCAGGGCGTGATGCGCGGCATCTTTTCGGCGACCACCGCGATCTCGGTGATCCTGCCACCACCGCCCATCACATAATGTCCTAGCGCCGTCGTTTCAGCGCACCAGCCCTCGGGATAGGACGCAACCTCGATATTCGCGCCGGCGAAGATGCGCCCATCCTCGGTGCGGATCGCGGCACCGACCGGAAATCTGGAATACGGCGCATGGCATTTCGCCATCGCTTCACGCGCGGCGAGGAAAAGATCATGCGACATGGCGGCACTCGAACACGTTCACTCAACGCTCCTTCACGTAGGGCACGCCGCCGGCGCGCGGCGGGATCGCCTTGCCGATGAAGCCTGCAAGCAGGATCACGGTCAGCACGTAGGGCAGCGCCTGGAAGAACTGCACCGGCACACGGCCGACCAGCGGCAGCGGCGTGCCCTGCAGGCGGATCGCCAGCGCGTCGAGGAAGCCGAACAGCAGGCAGGCGAACATCGCCGGCACAGGCCGCCACTTGGCGAAGATGAGGGCTGCGAGCGCGATGAAGCCACGACCGGCGGTCATGTCCTTGACGAAGCCAGCATTCTGCGTCAGCGCCAGATAGGTACCCGCAACGCCGCAAAGGGCGCCGGTGATGAGTACGGCGCGATAGCGCAGCCATGTGACCGAGATGCCGGCGGTGTCGACCGCAGCCGGATTTTCGCCCACCGCCCGAAGGCGCAGACCGAAGCGGGTGCGGAAAAGCACCCACCATGTGGCGAAGACCATGAAGAACGCGAAATAGGCGAGGATCGAATGACCGGAGATCAGCTCGTAATAGACGTAGCCGACGATGGGAACATCCCGTACGGCCTCGGCAAACGGAAGGGAAACGGAGCCGAAGCGGCTGTCGGCGCCGAGCGACGGCGTTCGGCCGCCCTGGCTGAACCAAGCCTGTCCAAGAATGATGGTGGAACCGGCCGCGATGAAATTGATGGCCACCCCGGAGACGATCTGGTTGCCGCGATGGGTAATCGAGGCGAAGCCGTGAACGAGTGCGAGAAAGCCGGAAACGAGGATCGCCGCGCCCAGCCCGATCCATGCGGAGCCGTAGACTGCGGCAGCGGCGCCGGCGGCGAAGGCACCTGCCAGCATCTTGCCTTCGAGACCGATGTCGAAGATGCCGGAACGCTCCGAATAGAGACCCGCGAGACAGGCCAGAAGCAGCGGGACCGACAGGCGGATCGTGGAGTCGAGGATGACGACGAGGGTGTTGAAGAACTCCATCTCAGGCGTCTCCCTGCCGGGCAGCGGTCACGCCCATCGTCTTCGGACTGAGACTTGCAAACAGCGCCTGCACCGAAGGCCGGAACATGTGCTCGAGCGCGCCGGCAAACAGGATGACGAGGCCCTGGATGATGACGATCATGTCACGGCTTATTGCGGGCATCTCGAAAGCGAGCTCCGCCCCGCCCTGATAAAGCATGCCGAACAGGATGGCGGCAGGAACGATGCCGGCCGGATGCGAGCGGCCCATCAGCGCCACGGCGATGCCGACGAAGCCTGCGCCGGTGACGAAATCGAGCTGCAGCCGGTTCTGGTCGCCCATGACCGGGTTAAGCGCCATCATGCCGGCGAGAGCGCCGGAGATCATCATGGTGATGATGATGATGCGCGCCTCGCCTATGCCGGCGTAACGCGCGGCCTTCGGGCTGAAACCCTGTGTGCGAATCTCATAGCCGAGCCGCGTGCGCCAGATCAGCAGCCAGACCAGGAACGCGCAGAGCAGCGCCAGCAGGAAGGAGATGTTGAACGGCGACGAGCGCACGGTGAAGCCTAACGCCTCCATCAGCCAGTTGAGCTTGGGCAACTGGCCGCCATCGAGGAAGGTACGGGTCTGCGGCGCCATCGACCCGGTGGGCTTGAGCACGCCCACCAGCAGATAGACCATCAGGCTGGCGGCGATGAAATTGAACATGATCGTCGTGATGACGATATGCGAGCCGCGCCGGGCCTGCAGATAGGCCGGGACGAGGGCCCAGGCGGCGCCGATGGCCGCCGCACCCAGAATGGCAAGCGGGAAGGTCAGCCACCACGGCAGGATCGAATCGAAGGTCAGGCAGACCAGCGCCACGCCGAGCCCGCCGACATAGGCCTGCCCCTCGCCGCCGATGTTGAACAGGCCGCCATGAAATGCGACCGCGACCGCGAGGCCGGTGAAGATGAAGCTCGTCGAATAATAGAGCGTGTAGGCGATGTTACGCCCGCCGCCGAACGCGCCCTCAACCATGATGGCAGCCGCCCGGAAGGGATTCTCACCCACCAGCAGCACGACCAGCCCCGCGACCGCGAAGGCGACCACGAGGTTGACGACGGGGATCAGTCCGTAGTCGGCCCAGGCCGGGAGCTTTGCGTATGGAGAACTCATTCCGCGGCCTCCTGTTGTTCGACGCCGGCCATGAGCAGGCCCAGTTCGCCCTCACTTGCCTCGCCGTCGCGCTCGCCGACGATGCGACCGTCGAACATGACGAGGATGCGGTCGGACAGCGAACGGATCTCGTCCAGCTCCACGGAGACCAGGAGCACGGCCTTGCCTGCGTCGCGCATGTCGATGAGCCGCCTGTGGATGAACTCGATGGCGCCAACGTCGACGCCGCGCGTCGGCTGGCCGACGACCAGAACGCCCGGGTCTTTCTCCATTTCGCGCGCCAGCACAATCTTCTGCTGGTTGCCGCCGGAGAAGTTGGCGGTCTTCAGCCGCTCGTTGGCGGGGCGGATGTCGTATTTCTCGATCTTTTCGCGCGCATCGGTACGGATCGCCTCGATGTCGAGGAAGGGGCCGCGCAGATATTGCTTGTGGTCGTGATAGCCGAGGATCGAATTCTCGTATTCCTCGAACGGCAGGACGAGGCCGACATAGTGCCGGTCTTCCGGGACGTGGGCGAGGCCCCGGTCGCGCAACTCGCCGGGATCGGCGAGCCCGGTCACGTCGATCGGCTTGCCGTCGAGCATGACGGTGCCGGATTCGGCGCGACGGATGCCGGAGATGGTTTCCAGAAGCTCCGACTGGCCGTTGCCGGCGACACCCGCGATGCCGACGATCTCGCCGGCGCGCACGTCGAAGGACACATCGTTCACCATGGTCACGCCGCGCGAATCCTTCACCGTAAGGTTCTTGACCGACAGCTTGAACTCGCCCGCTTTCGCCTCTCCCTTTTCCACCCGCAGGAGCACGCGACGACCGACCATCAGCTCGGCCAGTTCCTCCACCGTGGTTTCGGCGGTCTTGCGCGTGGCGACCATCTGGCCCTGCCGCATCACCGAGACATTGTCGGTGATGGCCATGATTTCGCGCAGCTTGTGCGTGATGAGCACGATGGTCTTACCCTCATCCTTCAACTGGGCGAGGATGCGGAAGAGATGGTCGGCCTCGGCCGGCGTGAGCACGCCGGTCGGCTCGTCGAGGATCAGCGTGTCCGCGCCGCGGTATAGGGCCTTGAGGATTTCCACGCGCTGCTGCAGGCCGACGGGAAGCTCCTCGATGATCGCGTTGGGGTTGACCTCGAGACCGTATTCCTTCTCGAGCCGGACGAGCTCCGCGCGCGCCTTGGCGATGGAGGAACCCAGCAGCGCCTCGCCCTCGGCGCCGAGGATGACGTTTTCCAGAACCGTAAAATTCTGCACCAGCATGAAATGCTGATGGACCATGCCGATGCCCGCCGCGATCGCATCGTTCGGCGTGCTGATCGAGGTCGGCCGGCCCGCAACGCGGATTTCGCCGCTGTCGGCCTGATAGAAGCCGTACAGGATCGACATCAGGGTCGACTTGCCCGCGCCGTTTTCACCGATGATGCCGTGGATGGTGCCGCGCGGAATCTCGAGATGGATGTCCCGGTTGGCGTGAACCGCGCCGAAACTCTTGTTTATGCCGACCAGTTCGATCGCAGCTTCTGCCATGCGCCCGATCAACCCCTCTGGAACTTTGTTTTTATCGTTTGGTCAAGACATCTAGCATGGCGATTTCCGCCTTGCCAATGTGCTGCGCTTGCCACAACCCCGGTTCACTCTCGACAAATCACCGCGCCCTTGTCAATTTCGCCGACATGGATACCCACGCATTTGCCCCCTTCACCTTCAACACCACGCCATCCGTGATCTTCGAGCCGGGAGCCGCGCGCCGCTTCGGTATGCTTGCCGGCCGCAAGCTCGGGCGCGCAGTGCTTTTCGTCACCGATCCCGGCCTGCGCAAGCTCGGCCTTTGCGACCAGGCGATCGCATCGCTGGAGGCGGAGGGCGCGACGGTCACCGTTTTCGATGCCGTCGAGGCGGACCCGTCGCGCGGGACGCTGGAACAGGCGGTGGAAGCGGGACGCGCGGCCGGCGCCACCGGCGTAGCGGGCTTCGGCGGCGGATCGTCGCTGGACGTCGCCAAGCTTGCCGCCCTCCTGATCGGCTCCGGCGAGAATCTCGACGAAGCCTGGGGTGTCGGGCAGGCGAAGGGGCCGCGCCTGCCTCTGGCGCTGATGCCGACCACCGCAGGTACCGGATCGGAGGTGACGCCGGTCTCGATTATCACCGTGGGCGAAGAAGAAAAGCGCGGCGTTTCCTCGCCGGCCATCCTGCCCGACATCGCCGTGCTCGACGCCGAGCTGACGCTCGGCCTGCCGCCAGCGATCACGGCCGCGACCGGCATCGATGCGATGGTGCATGCGATCGAGGCCTATGCGTCCAGGAATGCCAACAACAACCCGCTGTCGCGGATGCTGGCCCGGCAGGCGCTGCAATTGCTGGGCGCCAACATCGAAACGGCCGTGCTCGACGGCAGCAACATCGAGGCGCGCGGCGCGATGCTGCTGGGCTCGATGCTGGCCGGCCAGGCCTTCGCCAATTCGCCGGTTGCCGCAGTCCACGCGCTTGCCTATCCGATCGGCGGCACGTTCCACATTCCGCACGGGCTTTCCAACGCGCTGGTGCTGCCGCATGTGCTGCGCTTCAACGCGCCGGATGCGGCGCATCTCTATGCGGAGATCGCCGCCGACGCGTTTCCGCAGCTCTCCGCCGAGGATGGCGTGCAGGGTCGCTGCGCGGCCTTCATCGAGGAGCTGGCCGCACTGTCGCGCAGGGTGGGGCTGCAACCGCGATTGCGCGACGTCGGCATCGGCGAGGAGCATCTGGCCAAGATGGCTTCCGACGCGATGAAGCAGCAGCGCCTGCTGGTCAACAATCCGCGGGAAGTGAACGAGGCCGACGCGCTGGCGATCTATCGGGCGGCGTGGTGAGCGAGCGCCCGATCCCCTCGAGCCGCGGCGATTATCGCGCATTCCGCACCATCGCGACGCGCTGGATGGACAACGACCTCTACGGCCACATGAACAATGTGGTGCACTATTCGCTGTTCGACACGGCGGTGAACGGCTGGCTGATCGAGCAAGGCGTGCTCGACATCCACAACGGCGAGCAGATCGGGCTCGTCGTCGAAACCGGCTGCCGCTACTTTTCCGAAATGGCGTTTCCCGACATGGTCAC
>JAEWFU010000229.1 GCA_023388675.1 Pseudomonadota bacterium
CCCAGCGTCAGCGCCTGCTTGACGGACTGTGAGTAGGAGCGGAAGTCATGGCCGGTCACGATCTCCGGCGGTTTGCCCATGCGGCGCATGAGGGTGCCAAGCCCAAGCCCCAGAGCCTGCAGGCCCGTCAGATTTATCTCCGGCTCCACCTCGGAGCCCGGATAGCCGAACCACCAGCGCGCATCGTATTCGCGAAAGCCGGCCGGCTTGACGAGGGGCATGGTCTCGAACGCAACGCTGTTGCGCTCCAGCCGATCCGCGGGCTTGCCGAACATGAGACCCTCCCGGCTCCCAGCCGCTAGAAGACGACCGTTGCCTTGCGCATGTGAAACGCTTCCGCGTAGCGTTCGGGGGCACGACACTCCATTCCCCGCAGCCGCGCAAGCCCGCGGAACGTTTCCTCGTCGAACCAGTCCTTCGAGCGCTGCGTGGCGAAGTAACAGGACAGGAGTTCGATCTTGCGATCCATCGCGTCCTTGCTGAGCGGCACGTAGACATTCGGCCGCCCGACGTCGCCGTCCCACTTCGGTATCTCGTATTCGAGAATGAACTGGTCGCGAAACACGTTCCAGGTGAGCAGGCTAAGCTCGCGGTGATCCTGATGCGCGTCGTCGCGCGTGTGCGTGAAGATCACGTCGGGCACGACCCGATCGCGGATCTCGGTCATCCACTGCTTGATCGTCATGCTCTGCGACGGGAAATAGCTGTCCTCGAAATTGCCGAAATGCGTATGCCGCTCCACCTGCGGCCCCAGCAGCGCGTTGGCTGACGCCTCGGCTTCGTCCGCACGGATGCCGTTGGCACTGCACACGCACCAGAAAACCCGCAAGGGCCGGTCGGACGCAACCATTGTGATGAGCGTGCCGCCGAGCCCGATCTCGATATCGTCGGAGTGTGCGCCGAGGCACAATACGGTCAGCGGCTCGTTGCCGCGCGCGAGTTCAAGCGACCTCATGGCAGCGCGAGCTCAAGCTTCTTCGAGGCGGTAGGCGCCATGGTATGGCGTTTCCACGGCATCTCGCCGCGCTCGACCATCTCTTCCAGCGCCTGCCAGTCGCGCAACGTATCCATCGAGCGCCAGAACCCCTCATGCTTGTAGGCCATGAGCTTGTCTTCGCGGATCAGTCGCTCGAACGGTTCCAGCACAAGTTCCTCGCCCTCGCGCATGTAGTCGAATATCTCGCGCCGGAAGAGGAAGTATCCGCCGTTTATCCATATGTCGGACCGGTCGGAAGAACGGAATTCGACCACGCGACCGTCTTCGGCAATGTCGGCAAGGTGATAAGTCAGCGGTGGGCGAACGGCCAGGAAGCAGGCAAGCTTGTCGCTTGCCTTGAAACGCCGGACCATGTCGTCGAGGTCGACGTCGCACAGCCCGTCGCTGTAATTGGCCAGGAACATCTCCTCCGTTTCGACCATGTCGCGCACCGCCCACAGGCGCTCGCCGATCTTGCGCCAGATGCCGGTGTCGATGAGCGCGATGCGCCAGTCGCTGGGAATGTCGCCCAGGAACTCGACCTGGCGTCCGCCGGCCGAGACGATACAGTCGGCAAAGGACTGCGGCCTGAAATTCAGGAAGAAATCCTTGATGACATTCGCCTTGTAGCCGAGGCACAGGACGAAATCCTGATGCCCGTAGTCCGAGTAGTACTGCATGACGTGGTGGAGAATGGGCTGATGACCCAGCGGGATCATCGGCTTGGGCACGCCTTCCTTGTACTCGCGAATGCGGGTGCCGAGGCCACCGCAGAAAAGAACGACCTTCATCTTGCGAACTCCGTAGGCGATGCGATGCGGACGTTGGGGATCGGCACGACGAGCTTGGCGCCCCAGCCGGCGACGTAGCTGAGCTGCTGGGCGATCTCGTGCCTCAGGTTCCACGGCAGGATCAGGATGTAGTCCGGCCGCACCTCCTCGATCGCCTCGACCGGCAGGATCGGGATGTGCATGCCGGGCGTGTAGCGACCATGCTTGTAGGGATTGCGATCGACGGTGAAGCGCACAAGGTCGGGACCGATGCCGCAATAGTTGAGCAGCGTGTTGCCCTTGCCGGGCGCGCCATAGCCGCAGACGAGCTTGCCTTCGCTCTGCGCCGTCAGCAGGAACGAAAGAATGTCCCGCTTCGCCCGCTGCGCGCTGGCCGCAAACGAGGTGTAGGTCTCCACCCGATCGAAACCGAGTTCGCGCTCCCGTGCCTCCAGTTCAGCAACGGCGGGGCCAACCTCGTGCGCCGAGTCCGCATGCGCAAGATAGACGCGCAACGACCCGCCATGGGTCGGCAGCTTCTCGACGTCGAACACCTTGAGGTTGTGCCGCCGGGCCATCTCCTGGATCGTCAGCAGCGAGAAATAGGAGAAGTGTTCGTGGTAGATCGTGTCGAACTGGTTTTCAGCGATCAGCCGCTCAAGGTGCGGAAACTCCAGGGTTACCGCCCCCTCCGGGTTCAGGAGCAGCGCGATGCCTGCGACGAAATCATTGAGATCCGGCACCTGCGCCAGCACATTGTTGCCGATGATGAGGTCGGCGCGCACGCCTTCCTCGATCAACGCGCGGGCGAGGCGCACGCCGAAGAAATCGATACGGGTGGGAATGCCCTTGTCGATCGCGACCTGCGCGACATTGGCCGCTGGCTCGATGCCCAGCACCGGAACGCCGAGTGCCGCGAAATGCTGGAGCAGATATCCGTCGTTGCTCGCCAGCTCGACGGCGAGGTGGTTGCCGCAAAGCCCGAACCTGTCGGTGATGCTTTCGCAATAGGCCTTGGCATGCGCGACCCAGCTCGTCGAGTACGACGAGAAATAGGCATATTCGGTGAAGATCGCGTCCGGGCTGACATACTCCTTGAGCTGAACAAGGAAGCATTTGTCGCAGACCTGCACGTGCAGCGGATAGTAGACTTCCGGCTCGTCGAGCTGCTGCGCCGTTCGGAAATCCTCACAAGGCGGTGACATGCCAAGATCGACGAACGTTGCCGACAAAGGCGACCCGCAGAGCCTGCAACTGGCGGCCGGATGAACCGACGAAACTCGATACGTGGTCTCCACCGCCTGATAATTCATTGCGTTTCTCCAGAGATCGATTCTGCGGTTTCGGAAGAGACGAGCGACGTTTCCGATGTGTGCCCGCCAAAGCCTGTCACGGACGATACGGGCCGCCCTCCTCGAAACCGAGACCGCAGAATGGGCAAACGCATCCCCCAATGGAGTAGGCTGGATATGGTTGGGGAAGAACCGGCCCTGCCCTTGGCTGTGTGAACTGCCGCGATACGCCGTTGGTAGCACCGACATCGCCGACATCAGCCGAAAGCGTGTTTTGCATCACGGGCGCGGAGAACCGATCATTGCCCCGATAAGAAGAGCGTGGGCAAAATCATGAAATTCATCGAAACGAGGCTCAACGGCGCCTGGATCGTCGAACCCGAACCGTTCCGCGACGCGCGCGGAACCTTCACCCGTACATTTTGCTCAGAGGCGTTTGAGAGTCGTGGGCTCGAACACCGTTTCGTGCAGCACAACCATTCCTACTCGATGAAGAAAGGCACGTTGCGCGGCCTCCACTTCCAGCGGGAACCGCATGCCGAGACGAAGCTTGTTTCGTGCATCAATGGCGCCGTGCTCGATGTGATCGTCGACATGCGGCCGGGATCAAGCACCAGGTGGCAATGGCTCGCTGTCGAGCTTTCCGCCGTCAATCGCCGGCTGCTATATGTTCCCAAGGGTTTCGCGCAGGGCTTCATAACGCTCGCCGACCACTGTCTGGTCAACTATCTGATGTCGACCTGCTACATGCCGGATGCCGCGTGCGGCCTTCGTTTCGACGATCCCTTCCTCGGCATCGCATGGCCTGCACGACCGACCACTCTTTCCGAGCGGGACCGCGCGTGGCCCCTCCTCGAAATGACGGAAGCCTGACCGCAATTATGCTGGTCGCAGCAGGTCGTGCTTGCGCAACCTGCCCGCCGCTTCGATGATCTGCGGGAACGGCAGGCCCGAACGCTCGGCGATGTCGATCAGCGAGTGCCGACCGTTCGCCAGGTTGAGCACCCACAACATCGGCATGGCAGAATGACCGCTCGACGACGGGCCGCCGACCGGGGCGTAGAGCCCCCGTCGCCCAAGTTGCGGCTCGCCCTTCGGGTTGAGGCTGACCGGCACCCAATCTGCTTCCAGTATGTCGATGGCATCGGTGACGATGCGATAGGAACGCGCCAGATGCTCGGGACGTATGAAGTCCAGATTGTCGGCCGACGTATGGTATTCGGGAAAAGTGCCGAAAGCGCTGTTCTGAAAGAGACCGAATGGCATGTCGAAGCCGGGCGAGCAGAACTGCCGTTCGTCATATCCATAGGGTGAGAATGGCACCGAGCGCGCTCCATCGCCCTCGCCGGAGAGTATGTGCGTCATGACACGGTCGATGGTCGCATCGTCTCGCCGGCTGCGCTTGTAGGTCAGCGCTCTTCCGTCGCCGACGCAGGAAACTCCCATACCGTGCTTCACCCTGCCGACCGTGTCTTCGTTCGCCGACAGCCAGGCCAGCGGACCAAGCGTACCCGGTGCGAACAGGAACCGATAAGTGTAGCGCGTTTCGCGCCCGTGCATCGCACGTGCGAGTGTAGCCAGCAGGGCCATGCCGGAGCAGTTGTCATTGGCAAGCGATGGGTGGCAGATGTGGGTGGTCAGCAGAACCTCGTCTTCCGTACGTCCGCGATGAATGTACTCGCCATAGTCGAGCTGACCGTCCTTGAGTTCGGAATCTATGCATACCTCGTAGACGGCGTCCGGCAGTGTCATGAGCCGATTGTGACTCATGCAGAAACCCCAGCTTCGGTCGTAATAGGATGTCCGATAGGGGATCAGGTCGGGCTGATCCGGCAGCGTGAAGACATGGCGTTTCAGTTCCGCCAGGTCGATCAGACGGCGGATCGGCATGCTGTAGCCGACCACATGCAGATTGGATGCGGCGAAGTCCAGAACCCGTCGTCCGTCGGGCGCCTTGATGAACGCGTCCCTGATGACCCACTCCGGAGGCACCACCCAGTCGAAAAGCGGCGTGCCGGTGGGGAGAACATGGCGCTGGATGTCGACTGTACGGGCCAGCATATCCAGCGTGGCTCGCACCCCCGAGCCTGTCAGACTCCGGCAGATCGGAAACAGCTCGCAGGCAAGGTCATAGATCGATTGGCCGATGTCGGCCTCGCAGACATCGGCCATCACTGCATCGCGGGGACGAGCTTCCGTCGCCACGGCGATCAATCGACAAGCGAAAGTGTCTTGCCGACCTCTGCCTTTTCGGTATGGCGCAATTCGTTGTCGATGATGCCGTCATGCATGAGCTGCCTGATGTGGGCGATACGCTGGAACCGCGGGCCTTCGAAATCCTCGCGCGACACGCCGGACTCGGAGAAGGCCGCGTAGAGCTCCTTCGCGCCGGCCTTTGCATCCCATCGCGGCTGCGCATCCGGCAGTATCCGAGCAAGCTTCTCGAAGCTGACGCGATAGGAACGTGTGTCCGGTCCCGCGCCTTCGGCATAGTCTACCCGGCAGCCCGGAACCACGCCGGCGACGATCTCGGCGATCTCGCTGATCCGGTAGTTATGGGCGGTGGTGCCGACGTTGAAGGCCTCGGCATGAACCAGTTCGGTGGGCGCAGTGAGGCCGGCCGTAAATGCCCTGGCAATGTCCTGCGCATGAACGATCGGACGCCACGGCGTACCGTCGGATTTCAGGAAGATGCTTCCATCCGCCACCGCGCCGGCAACGAGGTTGTTCAGCACGATGTCGAAGCGGATGCGCGGCGAAAGACCGTAGGCTGTCGCCGGCCGGAAGAATACCGGGCAGAAATCGGCGTCGGCCAGTTTGGTGATGTCGCGCTCGGCAAGGACCTTCGACCACCCGTACGGCGTCACCGGACGAAGCGCGCCCGTCTCGTCGATAAGGTCGGCGGTCGACTGGCCGTAGTTGCTGCATGACGATGCAAACAGGAAACGGCGCACGCCCGCTTCCTTCGCCATGTGCGCCACATGCACGCTGCCGCGATGATTGATGTCGTAGGTGACGTTCGGGTTGAGATTGCTCAACGGATCGTTCGACAGCGCTGCCAGGTGAATCACCGCATCCTGTCCTGCGAAATCCTCGGGACCGACATCGCGGACGTCCTTGCGAATATGTGGCACCGAAGCCTGTGAACCACCCCTGTCGTAGGTGCATCGTTCGTAGAGGTCGGAATCGAGACCGGTGACTGTGTGCCCTGCCCTGAGCAGGTGCGGCACCATCACGGATCCGAGATAGCCCTTGTGGCCGGTAACAAGCACGCGCATCGCATATATCCGTTTCAGCGTTTCCGTTGCTGCAAGGCTAGCCTCTTCCGCTACCGTGCAACGAGGTCGCCGAAAGGATGAATACGGGGGGTGATGGTGGCCGGGCATCCGCCATTGGGGGAACCTTCAGCGCATGCGTACAAGCAGCGCGCTATCGCCCTGCCGACACGAGCAGAACCCAGTCCCCGAAGCCGGCTCGATTGGACACGGCCGGCGGAGCGATGGAAATTGCCCCGCCCTGCACGAGCTGCATCTCAACGCCGGCGCTCATGATGCCGGCGGAGGGATCGTACCACCGTATGCTCAGAGTATCGGATGCGAAAGCGCTCCGGTCGACTGTCACCGCGCCCGGATCGACGAGGTATGAAATCGACCAACTTCGATCACCGGCGACCGCCGTTGTCAGCCGGCCTCCCTCTGCCTGGACAGGTCCATCCGCAGAAGCGGGCGCAAGCGTCCACCAATCGGTCCCGTCAAACAGCATTTTCAGATGTGTCATGCTCTGCGCGCCGCGGCTCGCAAGCGCCTCGCGCCATGTCTGCTCGACCGGGTAGATGCCGGGCCCGCTGAAGTGCCATATCGGGTTGTTGCCGAATATCTGGCCCGAGGCGCCGCCGAGCAGAGCACCGTAGGCAGCCTCGCGCAGTGATTGCTCGGAGGTATTGTGCTCCCCTTCGTAGAAGCTCTCCAACAACAGCAGAGGCCGGCCCAACTCCATCTGGTGTCGTTCGAGCACCTCGCGATGGACATCGGAATAGGAATAGATCGTCTCGATATCCATCCAGTCGGCACTCGGCCAGACCTGTGCCGGTATCGAGTCGGGTCCTGCATGTGCCGCCGCCAGAGCGGTATCGCCACCGGCGCGCAGGCCATCGATCACGGCCTCGACGACGGACGGGTCAGCCGGATCGTAGTCGCCACCGTGCAGCCAGATGATGTTGTCCAGCTCACGAAAATGCTCGGCAAGGTACCGGCCATAGGCTTCCAGCTTCTGCGTGCCCGCACCCTGCATCTGCGCATACCAGCCTTCCTCGCCGCCGCCGAAGCCTAGATAGGCCGGCGTCAGCAGCACGACGAACCCCTCATCACGGGCACGTGACAGCACCCATCGCGCATGATCGAAATAGGCCGCATTCGGCTCGAACGGTCGGCCTTCCGCGAACGGGCGCTGGCCATAGGCGTTCGCCGGTGCATTGCTGGCGAATTTGTGCTCGATGAGCGAGACGACGAGCGTGTTGAACCCGCGCGAACGACGGTCGGCCAGGTAGAGATCGACCTCCTCCCTTGTCAGTTCGGCGATCAGCGACCAGGCGGTATCGCCATGCAGAAGGAAAGGACGATCGTCCGCATCGACGAGATAGTTTCCGTTGTCGCCGATCCGAAGCGGAAAAGCCGTCCCCCACGCGGCAGAAGCCGCAGCGAGTATGGAAAGCGACACAACAACGGCGCGGAGGATCGCCTGCATCCCGTTATCTGACGACGGCTAGTTTCTTGGGCTCCGCTGCGGCGCCGCCGTTGAACGCTCTGAAAACCACCTGCGACGGCCGACCGACCAGGTGCCGCTCGATGCCATCTTCAAGCGCCCGCGCATAGATCTCCAGAGCGGCATCGACGGCCGACACCGTCTCGTCGATTTCAGCATCGCCATGCGTGTAGCTGACCACGAAGGATGGCGCGAGCACGCCACGGCGGATGATTTCCTGCAGGAACAGGGTGCGGAAGGCCTGCGATGGTTTGCCGGAACGGTCGAGAGTGCTGAAGGCCAGGCAGCAATCGCGACCGACGGGAGCAAAATGATCGGCGATGCCACGCCGCTTCGCCGCCTTGGCGACGCCTTCCTTCAGTTTCCGGCCCTGGCGATACAGGTGTTCGATGACCGGTTCGTCCCGATAGACCTTCATGGTCGCGATCGCCGCGGCCAGCGCATGCGTCTCCGCGCCATGCGTGGTCGAAAGCAGGAATACGCGCGGCCGGTCGACATGGTCGAGGCCCCCGAGGCGCATGATCTCCTGACGTCCGGCGAGCGCCGAAATGGAGAAGCCGTTGCCAAGCGCTTTGCCGAAACAGGATAGATCAGGAACGATGTCGTAAAGTGCCTGCGCTCCCCCGCCATGCCAGCGGAAGCCCGTAATCATCTCGTCGAGGATCAGCAGTGCGCCGTTGTCGCGGCAGATGCGCTGCACCTCATGCAGGTAGCCAGTGGGCGGGTCGTCTCCACGCGAGGGCTCCATGATCACCGCTGCGATCCGGCCGGGATGGAGTGCAAACAGAGCCTCGACACTCGAGGCATCGCCATACCGGAACGTCACTGTGAGGCGACGGATCGTTTCCGGAATGCCGGCATTCATCGGCGTCGTGCCGATGAACCAGTCGTCCGTCGAGAAGAAGGGGTGATCGGCGCAACAGGCCACCATGTCGCGACCGGTATAGGCCCGCGCCAGCCGCACCGCGGCAGAGGTGGCATCCGATCCGTCCTTGCAGAACTTGACCATCTCCGCACCCCTGACGGTGTCGAGAAAGGCCTGTGCGCATTCGGCTTCCAGTCGGTGCGGCCTCGTGAAATTCGCCCCGTCTTGCATCGCGCGCATGGCCGCCTCGACGACTGGTCCGTAGGCGTGGCCGAGACCCACGGCACGGTTGCCCATGCCATACTCGATGTAGCGGTTGCCATCCACGTCCCAGACATGACAACCCTCGCCACGCGCGATGAATCCGGGAGAGAGAACAGGGTACTGGTCATCTCCCTTGGCGTAGGTATGAGCACCGCCGGGAATGATTTCCGCTGCACGGGCGCGGAGCGCATCGGATCGCGTGAAATCGGTGATCATCTAGGCTGCATCCCTCGCCGGGGGTCGATACCAACGCTCGCGCGCAACCCTGAGCCAGTTCTTGACCGGCGCAGGCAGATAGGTTCGCAGGCCGGCCCGAAGGCCGAGCGGCGTCGCCCATTCGTCCATCGGCAGCGG
>JAEWFU010000230.1 GCA_023388675.1 Pseudomonadota bacterium
GGCCTTTCGTTGCGCATCGGTGGACATGTCGCCATCACCAACCTGCACGACTTTCTGGGCATACGCCTCCAGCGTGCCCTGCGCGCGCTCATCGGCCTGCTGCTGATATGTTTCTTCGTCGCCATGATGTGGATCGGCTACGAATACATGACGCGCATGGGCCGCCAGCTTACGCCGGCCACCCGCATTCCGTTCAGCTACATCTATGCCGCGATGCCGATAGGCTTCGTGCTGATGATCGTGCATCTCCTGCTGATCGCGCGCAGCTACATCCTCGGCGAGGACCTTCCGACTGACAACGTTCCGACGGAGGGGGCTGCCGGATGATCGCGATTCTCTTCTGTTCGTTCTTCGTGCTTCTCGTGATCGGTGTTCCGGTCGCCTTCTCCATGGCGATCGCTGCCGCGTTCGCCGTCTATTTCGGTTCGAGCTATCCGCTGATCGTCGTGGTCAAGGAGATGTTTTCGGGCCTCGACAGCTTTCCGCTGATGGCGGTGCCGTTCTTCATCCTCGCAGCCGAGCTGATGTCGGGCGGCGCGATGACCACGATCCTGCTGCGCTTCGCCTCGCAGTTCGTGGGTCACCTGCGCGGCGGCCTCGGCTACGCCAACGTCCTGTCCTCTACCATGTTCGCAGGCATATCCGGCTCCGCGCTGGCAGATGCCGCCGGGCCCGGCGCGATGATGGTGCGCATGATGGAGAAAGGCGGCTACGACAAATCCTATGCCGGCGCTCTCACCGCGTCGGCAGCCGTGATCGGGCCGATCATTCCGCCTTCCATCATCATGATCCTCTACGCGATGCAGGTGGAGGAAGTTTCCGTCGGAGCGCTGTTCATGGCCGGCATCCTGCCCGGCCTGCTTATGACCGTGATGCTGTGCGCGGCCAACTGGTACATCTGCCGCAAGCGCGGCTATCGCAGCACGGAGCCGAAGCCGGCCGCACGCGAAATGCTTCGCACGACGCTTTATGCGTTGCCGGCGCTGTTTCTGATCGTCATCATCATCGGCGGCATCCGCACCGGCATCTTCACGCCCACGGAAGCATCCGTCGTCGCGGTCTTCTACGCCTTGCTCTGCGGCATGTTTGTGTACCGCTCGCTCAGGCTGCGCGACCTGCCGGACATCATCTATCGCGCGGCCCTCGTCAGCGTCGCCGTTCTCATCATCCTCGCCGCGGCGCGCGCCTTCGCCTGGGTGCTCATCATCCAGAGCGTCCCGCAGACGCTTGCGGCGATCATCGTCAGCTGGGAACTAAGCCCGATCGTCTTTCTGCTGGCGATCAACGTCCTCCTGCTGGTCTTCGGGCTGTTCATGGACCCCCTGCCCGGCGTCATGGTCCTGGTGCCGATCCTCGCGCCGATAGCCCATTCGCTCGGCATCGACCCGGTTCATTTCGCCATTGTCGTCATCGTCAACCTGACGCTCGGTCTGATCACGCCGCCGGTCGGCAGCCTGCTGTTCGTGGTCTCCTCCGCCGTCAAGCTGCGGGTCACGGAGCTTGTAAGAGAGATGCCGCCGTTCTTCCTCGCGCACCTCGCCGTGTTGCTCATCCTGACCTTCGTGCCGGCCGTCTCGACATGGTTGCCGCACATCAGCGGATTCTGACGCGACGTTAACTCAGCCGAAATCGGGTGTTGCCATAAGGGCATGACCCCATTTGCATGGGCGTCGGGATTGGTGCACGGCGAAACCACATGGGCGAGGATTGATCGAATGGCAGTCTTGGTGACGGGCGGGGCCGGCTATATCGGCAGCCATATGGTCTGGGCGCTGGTCGATGCGGGCGAGGACGTGATCGTGCTCGATCGCCTCTCGACCGGTTTTCGCTGGGCGGTAGCGCCGGAGGCTGAACTGGTTGTCGGCGACATAGGCGACCAGGGGCTCGTCTCGTCGCTGATCGAAACCCATGCCGTCGACGCCATCATCCATTTCGCAGGCTCGATCGTGGTGCCTGAATCCGTCAGCGACCCGCTCGGCTACTACGCCAACAACACCTGCAAAACCCGCAACCTGCTCGAAGCGGCGGTGCGCGGCGGGGTCAAGCACTTCATTTTTTCCTCAACCGCCGCCGTATACGGCGCTGCCGGCATCGAGCCGGTGCGGGAGGATGCAACTCTCGCACCCGAATCGCCCTACGGCACCTCGAAGCTGATGAGCGAGCTGATGCTGCGCGACGCATCCGCCGCGCATGATTTCACCTACACCGCGCTGCGCTATTTCAACGTCTCCGGCGCCGACCCGCGCGGACGCACCGGCCAGTCGACACCCGGCGCCACCCATCTCATCAAGGTCGCCAGCGAGACCGCTCTCGGCAAGCGGCCGGCGCTGACCGTCTTCGGCGATGACTATCCGACACCTGACGGCACCTGCGTGCGCGACTATATCCACGTGTCCGATCTGGCGGCAGCACACCTTCTGGCGCTGCAGCGGCTTCGGGCCGGCGGCGGTAACCTCGTGGCCAATTGCGGCTACAACCACGGCTATTCGGTACTGGAGGTCATCGACGCCGTGCGCCGCGTTTCCGGCGAGGACTTCACCGTCGAAATGGGCCCGCGCCGCCCGGGCGACGCCGCCGCCGTCGTTGCGGATTCCAGCCTTGCCCGCGCCGAATTCGGCTGGAAGCCGGCCTATGACGATCTCGACACCATCGTCGGTCATGCGCTTTCGTGGGAAAGCGCCTTGTCGCGGCGCAACCAGCGGGACTGACGTCGGCCCGGCCCGTCAGCCGCGAAACCAGCCTGCCAGATGGTCGACCGTCCGCGCGATGTCGAAATCGCGCGCGCCCGCGTCCTGCATCGCAGCCATATC
>JAEWFU010000251.1 GCA_023388675.1 Pseudomonadota bacterium
GGCCGCCGATGAACTTGGTCAGCGAATGGACGACGATGTCGGCGCCGTGCTCGAACGGCCGCACGAGGTAAGGTGTCGCCAGCGTGTTGTCGACGATCAGCGGCACGCCGTGGCGCCGCGCGATCTCGCCGATCTTCTCGAGGTCGACGAACTCGCCGCCGGGATTGGCCAGGCTCTCCACGAAGATGGCGCGCGTCTTGCCGTCGATCTGGGATTCGAAGGTGGAGAGGTCCTGGGTGTTTGCCCAGCGCACCTGCCAGCCGAAATTCTTGAAGGCGTGGCCGAACTGGTTGATCGAGCCGCCATAGAGCTTGTTTGCCGCGACGAAGTTGTCGCCCGGCCGCATCAGCGTGTGGAAGACGAGAAGCTGGGCCGCGTGGCCGGATGCCGTGGCAACCGCCGCGGTGCCGCCCTCGAGCGCGGCAACCCGCTCCTCCAGCACCGCCTGCGTCGGGTTCATGATGCGGGTGTAGATATTGCCGAAGGCCTTCAGCCCGAACAGCGACGCGGCATGATCGACGTCGTCGAAGACGTAGGCCGTCGTCTGATAGATTGGCGTGGCGCGCGCGCCGGTCGCCGGGTCCGGCTGGGCTCCCGCGTGAATGGCGAGCGTGTTGAAGCCGGGCGTACGCTGGGACATGAGTTCCTCCTGACAAATCTAAACCGCCGCATTGATCGCAAAGCCTGCGGGCAAAGGCAAAGACGATTTTTCCACGATGTCCGTCTCTTTGCGGGGAAAGCTTCTACACGAAGGGTCAGAACGCAAATTTGCAATGCATGATTATAAAAGATGCATTCACTATTTGCGTGACGCAAATGCGCGTGCTAGCCTCGGTTTCGCATTCACAAAAAGAACCAGAGGGACCACCAGCCATGAACAGATTTCTCAGCGCCATTGCGGCCATGACCATGGGCTTCGCCGTCGCCCAGGCGACGGCAGAGGAGCTCGTCGTCGCGACCGACACGGCCTTCGTGCCTTTCGAGTTCAAGGAAGGCGATACCTATGTCGGCTTCGACATCGACCTTTGGGATGCGATCGCCGGCGATCTCGGCCTCGAATACCGGCTTCAGCCGATGGACTTCAACGGCATCATCCCTGCGCTGCAGACCAGGCAGGTCGACGTGGCGCTGGCCGGCATCACCATCAAGGACGAACGCAAGCAGGTCATCGACTTCTCCGACGGCTACTACGACAGCGGCTTCCTGCTGATGGTGCCGGCCGACAGCGATGTCACGGGTGCTGCCGACCTCGCAGGCAAGACGCTCGCCGTGAAGACGGGCACATCGGCGACCGACTACGCCAAGGAGCACTTCAAGGAGACCGAGCTGCGGCAGTTCCCCAACATCGACAATGCCTATCTGGAGCTCCAGACTGGTCGCGTGGATGCCGCCATGCACGACACGCCGAACGTGCTCTACTACATCGCCAAGGCGGGCCAGGGTCGCGTCAAGGCGGTGGGAGAGCAGATGATGGCGCATGAATACGGTATCGCCTTCCCGAAGGGCAGCGAGCTGGTCGCGCGGGTCAACGAGGCGCTGGCCAAGATCAAGGCCGACGGCCGCTACGACGCGATCTACGAAAAGTGGTTCGGAACCAAGCCCCAGAGCTAGTTCCGCCAAAGGGCCGCTGCCGGCTGCGTATTCCCGCGCGGCGGCCCGCTCCTTTTCCTGACCGAGAGGACTGATCCGTCATGGACTTTCAATGGTCCGCCGTCGTCGACGCGCTTCCGGCGCTTTTTCGCGGCGCGCAGCTTACCGTCTTCATCACCGTGGCCGGCCTTGTCGGCGGAGTGATCATAGGCACCGTTGCAGGGCTGATGCGCGCCTATGGCAACGCGATCGTCAATGGCATCGCCTATTTCTACATCGAGCTGATCCGCGGCACGCCGATCGTCGTCCAGGTGATGTTCATCTATTTCGCCCTGCCCACGCTGGCCGACATCAGGATCGACCCACTCTCGGCCGCAATCATCGCGATCACCGTCAACGCCGGCGCCTACATCGCCGAGATCGTGCGCGGCGCCTTCATCTCGGTGCACAAGGGCTTGAAGGAGGCGGGCCTCGCGCTGGGCCTGCCGATGTGGAAGGTGCTTGTCCACGTGATCGGCCCCGTTGCGTTCCGGCGGCTGATCCCGCCGCTCGGCAACCAGTTCATCGTCAGCCTCAAGGACACGTCGCTGTTCATCGTCATCGGCGTGGGCGAGCTCACACGCCAGGGCCAGGAGATCATGGCGGCCAACTTCCGCGCCGTCGAAGTCTGGTCCGCCGTCGCGATCTTCTACCTGATCATGACCGGAACGCTGACGCTGATCCTGCGGATCATCGAAAAGAGGATGCGGATCCTATGAGCATCGTCGAATTCGCCAACGTCACCAAACGCTTCGGCTCGCTGGTCGTGCTGGACCAGATCGACCTCGATATCGAAAGCGGCGAGGTCGTCGTTGTCATCGGGCCGTCGGGCTCCGGCAAGTCCACCCTGCTCCGCTGCATCAACGTTCTCGAGGAGATCGACGGCGGCGACCTGGTCGTCGACGGCATCAGCGTGCGTTCGGGCAGCAGGAATGTGAGGCTGATCCGGCAGGAAGCCGGCATGGTGTTCCAGCAGTTCAACCTGTTCCCGCAGATGACCGCGCTCGACAATGTCGCCTTCGGCCCGCAGCACGTCCGCGGCCTGTCGCGCGCCGAAGCTCGCGACCTTGCCCACGACCTGCTCGCAAAGGTGGGCCTTGGCGAACGCACCCATCACTATCCGTCCGAGCTCTCGGGCGGGCAGCAGCAGCGGGTTGCCATCGCCCGCGCGCTGGCGGTCAAACCCAAGCTGGTGCTCTTCGACGAACCGACATCGGCGCTGGACCCCGAGCTGCGCCACGAGGTGCTGCGGGTCATGCAGGTGCTTGCCGAAGAAGGCATGACGATGATCGTCGTCACGCACGAGATGAGCTTTGCGCGCCGCGTCGGCTCCCGCCTGATCTTCATGGAAGACGGCAAGATCGCCATGGATGGGGCGCCGGCAGAGCTTCTGGATCACGCGGAGAATCCGCGCCTGCGGGAGTTCCTCCAGCATGTCCAGTGAGGAATGCGGCCTCGCCGCGATCGAGATTTCAGGCACGCCCTACGAGATTGGGTTCGCATTGGGCCGGTTCGGCGCACACGCGGTCCACGACAGGCTGGTGCCCTCGCCGCACTGGAGCGAGATCGTGGTTCCGGCACGGGACGACCCGCGCGTGCCGTCGATGATGGCGCTGACGGAGCAGCACCATCCCGCAGTCCTTGAAGAGTTGCGCGGACTGGCGGATGGGCTGGAAATGCGCTTCGCCGACATCTTCGCCTGGAATTGTCGCGGCGACCTGCGCACGCA
>JAEWFU010000439.1 GCA_023388675.1 Pseudomonadota bacterium
AGATTCTCGTGGACCGGCTGGAAGAGCTTGCCGGCGCGCTCGGCGAGTCGCCCAAGCTGCTGGTCGCCAAGCTCGGCCAGGATGGCCACGACCGCGGTGCCAAGATCATCGCGTCCGCGTTCGGCGACATCGGCTTCGAGGTGGTCGCCGGCCCGCTGTTCCAGACGCCGGAGGAGGCAGCCGATCTCGCCGTGAAGTCGAAGGTTCATGTGGTCGGCATGTCGTCGCTTGCCGCCGGGCACAAGACGCTCGCGCCGCAACTGGTCGAGGCGTTGAAGGCGAAGGGCGCCGAAAACGTCATCGTCGTGGTCGGCGGCGTGGTGCCCAGGCAGGATTACCAGTACCTGCTCGATCATGGCGTGGCCGCCGTGTTCGGCCCGGGCACCAACGTGCTTGATGCAGCCCGTGCTGTCATCGACCTCATGGAAGGCAAGCGCCGCAACGAGTGAGGTGGCGATTGCGGCGGTTGAATCCCGGTGGAATATGGTGCGTCCTTCGAGGCTCGCTGCGCTCGCACCTCAGGATGAGGACTGTAGCGCATCGAGCCCACTGCGCTGCGGGTTCGATCAACCCACCTTCCTCATCCTGAGGTGCGAGCGCAGCGAGCCTCGAAGGACGCACTAACAAGCACCAGATGCCCTCTGTGCGACGGAAGAAGGATACCGGGTCCAGTGGTGATACCGGCGCTATCCTTTGCTTTCGTTTTTAGCTAGTCTGGCGAAAAACGAAAGCAGAAGGGAGCCGAGATGTACCTGCCGCCGCGCCACGCCGAGATCATCCAGATGGCCAAGGACAATGGCCGGGTGCTCGTCGACGATCTCGCCAGCCATTTCGGGGTGACGCCGCAGACAATCCGCAAGGACCTCAACGACCTGTGCGACCAGCGCCTGCTGACGCGCGTGCATGGCGGGGCGCTGTTCCCCTCCGGCATCGAAAACATGCAATACGAAGCGCGCCGCAAGATCGCGGCAGACGAGAAGGACGCAATCGGCCAGGCCGCGGCCCGCCTCATCCCTGACAGTGCCTCGCTCTTTGTCAATATCGGCACCACGACCGAGGCCGTATCGAACGCGCTTCTCGACCATCAGGGCCTGATGGTCATCACCAACAATATCAATGTCGCCAACAGGATGCGGGTCTATCCGTCACTTGAAGTTGTGATCGCCGGCGGTGTCGTCCGTGGCTCCGATGGCGGTATCGTCGGCGAGGCGGCGGTGGATTTCATCCGCCAGTTCAAGGTGGACTACGCGGTCATCGGCGCGTCCGCGATCGATCATGACGGCGCGCTGCTCGATTTCGATTTCCGCGAGGTGAAGGTCGCGCAGGCCATTATCGCCAATGCACGCCACGTCATCCTTGTCGCGGACTCCACCAAGTTCGAGCGTACGGCGCCGGTGCGGATCGGTCATCTCAGCCAGGTCGACACCTTCATCACCGATACCTGTTCGGTCGAGGCCATACGGACCATCTGCCGCGATTCCGAGGTGGAACTGGTTGAAACCGCTCGCGCGTAGCTGCGGAGATGGGCTTCGTTTGACATTCGTTCTGTTTTCAAAATAATCGCAATTTAGTTTCGGTATTGCGACTAACACTGGTAGCGGAACTCGATAGACACGGCCGGGAGGGGACATGAGCGGGCATATTCTCGCGATCGATCAGGGTACGACGTCCAGCAGGGCTATCGTTTTCGGCCCGGACATGAAGGTCGTCGCCGTCGGCCAGAAGGAATTCACCCAGCATTATCCCGCTTCGGGCTGGGTCGAGCACGATCCCGAGGAGATCTGGTCGACGGTCGTCTGGTCGGTGAAAACGGCACTGAGGAAGGCCAAGCTCACCGCAGCCGACATCGCCGCCATCGGCATCACCAACCAGCGCGAGACGGTTGTCGTATGGGACCGCCAGACCGGCAAGGCGATCCACAACGCCATCGTCTGGCAGGACCGGCGCACCGCGGACCTCTGCGCGAAGCTCAAGAAACAGGGGCATGAGCCCGTCTTCGCGCGCAAGACCGGCCTGCTGCTCGACCCCTATTTCTCCGGTACCAAGATCGCCTGGCTCCTCGGCAAGGTGAAGGGCGCGCGCCGGCGCGCGGCGAAGGGCGAGCTTCTGGCCGGCACCATCGATTCCTTCCTGATCTGGCGGCTGACCGGCGGCAAGGCGCATGTCACAGACGCCACCAACGCCTCCCGGACGCTCGTCTACAATATCGAGAAGAACGCGTGGGACGCCGAGCTGCTGAAGCTGCTGGACATTCCCGAGGCGATGCTGCCGCAGGTGAAGGACTGTGCCGCCGATTTCGGCGTCACCGACAAAAAGCTGTTCGGTGCGGAGATACCCATCCTCGGCGTTGCCGGTGACCAGCAGGCTGCCACCATCGGACAGGCCTGTTTCGAGCCCGGCATGTTGAAATCGACCTATGGAACCGGCTGCTTCGCGCTGCTCAACACCGGCGACAAGCTGGTGCGTTCGCGGAACCGGCTGCTTTCCACCATCGCCTACCGCCTCGACGGCGGGACCACCTATGCGCTGGAAGGCTCGATCTTCATCGCGGGTGCGGCGGTGCAATGGCTGCGCGATGGCATCAAGGTTATCGGCAAGGCCGAACATAGCGGCGTGCTTGCGGCCGAGGCCGACGAGACACAATCGGTCTATCTGGTGCCTGCCTTCGTCGGCCTCGGCGCACCGCATTGGGACGCCGATGCGCGCGGCGCGATCTTCGGGCTGACGCGCAATTCCGGCCCGGCCGAGTTTGCGCGCGCCGCGCTGGAATCCGTCGCATACCAGACCCACGACCTGCTCACGGCGATGCGCAAGGACTGGAAGGGCGGGGCCAACGCCGACACCGTATTGCGGGTCGATGGCGGCATGGTGGCATCGGACTGGACCATGCAGCGCCTCGCCGACCTGCTCGACGCGCCGGTCGACCGGCCGACGATCCTTGAAACGACCGCGCTCGGTGCAGCCTGGCTTGCAGGCCAACGCGCCGGTGTATGGCCGAAAGCGGCCAAGTTCGCCAAGTCATGGTCGCTCGACCGCCGTTTCAAGCCGTCGATGGATGCCGAGACCCGCAAGACCAAGCTCGCCGGCTGGGCAGATGCCGTTCGGCGCACGCTCTCGACCTGACCGTCGGCCTCATCGCGCAATCCGGCGCTTTCCTTTCTGCCATCTCCGTGTTACCAGCCACCGC
>JAEWFU010000343.1 GCA_023388675.1 Pseudomonadota bacterium
ATCAGGATTCCCGCGACGATCAGCATGCAGCCGGCGGTCTCCAGTCGGTTGATCTTCTCCTTGAAGAAGAAGACGGAGGCGGCGAAGGTGAAGAGCATCTCGATCTGCGCCAGCGCCTTCACGACCGCCGCATGCTGCAAGGTCATCGCCATGAACCAGCCGAACGAGGCGGTCGCGCCGACGAAGCCGGTGAAGAGCGAGACCTTCCATGCCTTGGCGATGCGGCCGATCTCGGCACGGTCCTTCCACAGCATCCAGCCGCCCATGACGAGCGTCTGGAGCGTGATCGTCCAGGCGAGCGTGACGGCTGCCTGCATCATGAAGTTCGGGCCGCCCAGCGCCAGCGAGGCCGCACGGTAGGCGACGGCGGAGATGCCGAACAGCGTGCCCGAGGCGAGGCCGATCAGCGCATTCCTCGCAAAGATCGAGGCGACGAGATTGCGCCAGCTCATATGCATGTGCGCGACCGAGATCAGCATGACGCCAAAGACGCTGATCGCGATTGCAAGCAGCATTCCGCCGGTCACACGCTCGCCGAAGAAGAGCAGCGCGAAGAGCGCCGTCTGTGCCGGCTCGGTGCGTGAATAGGCAGTGCCCACCGCGAAGTTGCGGTAGGAAAAGAGGTGGATGAGCAGGAAGGTCGCCGAAATCTGGCCGAAAGCGCCGACCACCACCCAGAACAGGAACGCCCCGTTCGGTGCCGGTATCGGATAGCCGGCAAGACGGCTGAGCACGAGTAGGAAGAGCAGCGCGAAAGGCAGGCCGAAACCGAAGCGCACGAAGGTCGCGCCCGTCGTGCCCATCACCGCCTTCAGATGCTTCTGCGCTGCGGAACGCAGGTTCTGCAGGAACGCGGCAGCGATTGTGATGGGTATCCAGAGTTCCATGGGAGACGGCGTGTGGAAGAAGATGAAGGCCGCTAGGGTCTAGACCCACTCACCGAGGGTTGCAATGGAGCAGCAAGCGATCGCCCTTGGCGCGCTTCAAAAAAAAATACCCCCACCCCTAACCCCTCCCCACAAGGGAGGGGGATTTTGGCGTCGCGCTGGATCGCTTCAGGTTTCACAGATCCCCTCCGGCGCTTCGCGCCACCTCCCCCGCTCCGCAGGGGAGGAACCGAGGTCGCCGACGGTCGCGACGTTGATCCTCCCCTGTTTACGGGGGAGGGGGACCATGCGAAGCATGGTGGAGGGGGCGTTCCGTTGCTGAATGCCGGGCAATTCTCCGACGCTATGCCGCTTCCCTGCTCAGGCCGCCTGTGCTGTCGCTTCGAAGACCACCCGGTTGCGGCCGCGCCGTTTTGCTTCGTAGAGCCGCCTGTCGGCTTCGCGCATCATTTCCGACCACGTCAGATGCGGCCGCAGCCTGGAGGCGCCGATGCTGACCGACAGCGGGAGATATTTGCCTTCGCCCGGCGAGAAGCGGATCGCCTCGACGGAGAGGCGAATGCGTTCGGCGATCTCGATGGCCTCGCTCACACTGGCGCCGACGAGGAACGCGGCGAATTCCTCGCCTCCGATGCGGCCGACGAGATCTTCCTCGCGCAAGGCGGTGCGGATCGCCTCCGTGATCAGCATCAGCGCCTCGTCGCCCTGCTGGTGGCCGTGGGTGTCGTTGATATATTTGAAGTTGTCGGCGTCGATGATCAGCAGCGCACCGGTGTCCGTGCGGCGGCGCAGGGTCTTCAGCGTCGCGAAGAAGGTTTCGCGGTTGAGCAGCCCGGTCATGTCGTCGTGCCGGGCCTTTTCCGAAAGCCGCGCATGTGCCTCGGCGAGCTGCATGTGGGCATCGGCCAGTTCGTCATGGGCTCGCGTCAGTTCGCCAAGCGTATCGGCAAGGCGCTTTTTCTGCCACATCGTGTGGGCGCTGGCGGGAAAGGCGATCAGCAGCGGACAGAGGATCGTCATCAACAGCCCGTTGCCTTCCAACACACCGCCGAGCAGCGGCACGAGGATGAGCACAATCAGGACGACGCCGCCGCCGACGCCACGGCGATCAACGCCGCCTTCGCCAATACCCGCTTCATGATGATCCTTCCGTTGCAGGGGCTGATGGCAGAGGAAAGTGAATCGGTGGTTTCGATCGTACCTCCAATTCGACACAGTTCCCGGTTTCTGATCGTGCTTCATTCGGCCGGTGGAATCGTCTAGTCAGATGCTATGACAAATCTTCCCGATCCCGTGCGCTTCGCCCATGTCACCGACTGGGTTTTCGACCTCGACAACACGCTCTATCCGCATCACTCGAACCTGTTTTCGCAGATCGACGTGAAGATGACGGCCTATGTGTCGGAGCTGCTGCAACTGCCGCGCGACGAGGCGCGCACGCTGCAGAAGGAGCTCTATCGCGAATTCGGCACCACGCTGAACGGGCTGATGGCGCGCCACGGCATCGACCCGGACGACTTTCTCAACAAGGTGCACGACATCGACTATTCGTGGGTCGATCCGAACCCGGCGCTCGGCGATGCCATCCGCGCGCTGCCGGGGCGCAAGTTCATCTTCACCAACGGCGACCGCGGCCATGCCGAGCGCACCGCCCGGCAGCTCGGCATCCTCGACCATTTCAACGACATATTCGACATCGTGGCGGCCGACCTGACGCCCAAGCCGGCGCGCGAAACCTACGACAAGTTCGTGGGCCTGCACCGCGTCGACACCGCCCATGCGGTCATGTTCGAGGACCTTGCCCGCAACCTCGCCGTGCCGAAGGTGCTGGGTATGACGACCGTGCTGATCGTGCCCAACAATTTCGAGCCGACCTTTTCCGAGATTTGGGAGCGCGACGCCGATAATGAGGACGACGTCGACTACGTCACCGACGACCTCGCCGGCTTTCTGTCGCGCATCAATCCGACTTCGGCGTCTTGAAGCGTTTCACCTCCCTCGAAGCCCGGATCGACGCTGCGGCGCACGCGGTACTCGACCGCCTGCCGGCGCACGGCCTCTATGGCGCGGTGGTGGAGTTCGTGGTTTTCGGCCTCAAGCAGGGCTGGGCATGCCTGTTCGGCGGAGCGATGTTGGCCCTCATCATCGGCACGCGCCTGTTGTGGCCCGATGCGAGCATGATAAGTCGCTACGACTTCCTGTTCCTCGCAGCGCTCGGCATCCAACTCGCCATGCTGGGCCTCAAGCTGGAGACGCTGTCCGAGGCCCGGGTCATCCTCATCTTCCATGTCGTCGGAACGGCGATGGAAATCTTCAAGACCGGCGCGGGCTCGTGGGTCTATCCGGAGGAAAGTTTCTTCCGCATAGCAGGCGTGCCGCTGTTTTCAGGTTTCATGTATGCGGCCGTCGGCTCCTACCTGGCACGCGTCAGCCGCATCTTCGACATGCGCTACACGCACTATCCGCCATTCTGGATGACGGTGGCGCTGGCCGTGGCGATCTACGTCAACTTCTTTGCGCACCATTTCATCGTCGATTTCCGCATCTTGCTCTTCGCGGCGACCGCGATCCTGTTCCTGCGCACGACGGTGCACTACCGCGTCTTCCGGTTTCGCCACCGGATGCCGCTGCTTGTCGGCTTCCTGCTGGTGTCGCTGTTCATCTGGTTCGCCGAAAACATCGGCACATGGTCGCGCGCCTGGCTCTATCCGGGCCAGGAGGCCGGCTGGACGCCGGTATCGATCCACAAGCTCGGCGCGTGGTACTTGCTGATGATCATCTCATTCGTGCTGGTGACGCTGGTGCACAGGCCGAGGGGGCTGGACGACCGCGAAGGCATGGAAGCCTCCCCGGCGCCGGCACCTGAACCCATCCGCCGCGTACGGCGGACGGGTCTGCTTTAGGGCTTCCGACAGATCATTCGGCAGCGGCGCGCGCGGCTTCCAGCCACTCGTCGACCTGGTCGCGGTTCTGCTCGATCCACGCGGCAGCGTGGCCTTCGATGTCCGAATTGCTGTTTTCGCCTTCGTACATCTTGGCGTTCTGCTCGAATACGTCGGCAAGCGGGATGGAGGCCGCTTCGAGAAGCGCGCGCACGGACGGGTTAGCCTCGACGAACTCGGTGTTGACCACCGGAACGATGTCGTTGGCCGGGAAGCCCAGCGTGCAGGGGTCGTTGACACAGCCTTCGACGCCTTCGAGGGTCGCGGCGTCTTCCAGCCCCTTGGTGCTCTCGGGCAGGTTGACCTCGGGCACTTCGATCCAGACGACGTCCTCGCCGGGCTTCAGCACGTTCACGGTCCAGTTCGGCGTCCACGTGTAGAAGAAGATCGGCTCGCCCTGCTGCTGGGCGGCGACGGCATCGGCCATCGACGCCGAATAGCCGGCCTTGATCGGGTTCACGTGATCGCGCAGCTCATAGGCGTCGAGATGGTGCTCGATGCCCTCCTCGCAGCCCCAGCCGGGCGGACAGGCCACGAGATCGGCCTTGCCGTCGCCGTCCCTGTCGAAGGCTTCCTTGACCTCGTCGCGCTTGAAGTCGTCGAGGGTCTTGATATCGAATTCGTCGACTGCCGCCTTGCTGACGAGATAGCCTTCCAAAGCGCCGCCGGCGGCGACCACGCCGACCTTTTCGGCGCCTGCGCTGAACGCGTCCTCATAGGTGTTGTGCAGCGGGAACCAGCCGTCCACCCACAAATGGACATCGCCCTGCGCAACCGACTGATAGAAGATCGGGTTGTCGAGCGAGACTGGATCGGAGACCTCGTAGCCGAGTTCCTCCAGCATCTGCTTGTAGATCTGTGTGTAGAAATAGCCGGTGTCCCAGGTGGGCTGCGCCATCTGGATCGTGACGCCCTCGCCGGGCTGCGCCTCATCCTGCGCGGCGGCGATGCCCATCGGCCCGACCGTAAGCGCCAGTGCGGCGACGCCGAGCGCCAGCCTTCGTGTCAAGGTGGAAGCAGACATTGCGTAACTCCTCTCTGTGTTTCGTCCGTTGATGTGTGTCGCTCCCGCCAGTGCGGGAACATTCCGGCCGGGGCGGGTACGCCCCGACAAGCCTGGATCAGGCGGTGCGTGTGGTCCCGCCGGCATCCGCCGGCTTGCCCGCCCTGAAAAACGATCGGAAGGTTTCGAGCAGCGAAGGCGACTGGACGCGCTTGCGCTCCGCGAAGGATTGGGTGATCCGGTCGAGAATGATCGCAAGGATGACGATGCCGATGCCGCCTTCGGCCGCCGTTCCGACATCGAGCCGCCCGAGGCCGGTATTGACCGCAAGACCGAGACCGCCAGCGCCGATCAGCGCCGCGATGACGGCCATCGACAGCGCCATCATCAACGTTTGGTTGAGGCCGGCCATGATGGTGCGCAGCGCCAGCGGAAACTGGACTTCCCAAAGGACCTGGCGGGGCGTGGAGCCGAACGCATAGGCCGCCTCCACGAGGTCGGCGCGCACGCCGCGGATGCCCAGATTGGTCAGGCGCGTGACCGGGGGCAGGGCGAAGATGATCGTCGCGATGACGCCCGGCACCGTGCCGACGCCGAACAGCATGACGATCGGCACCAGATAGACGAAGGGCGGGATCGTCTGCATGATGTCGAGGATCGGCCTCAGGATCGACAGGAAGCGGTCGCTACGCGCAGCCAGGATGCCCAGCGGGATACCGAAGAGGGCGCAGAACAGTACCGCAGTGCTGATCATCGCGAGCGTCGTCATCGTCGGCGCCCAGACGCCGATCAGGTCGAGGAAGATGAGGGATAGCACGGTGAAGATCGCGACGCCGCGGCCGGCCGTCCGCCATGCGATCAGCGTCAGGACGGCGGTGAAGGCCACCATGGGCACCATGTTGAGGAAGGCGTCCAGGCTGTCCAGAACCCAGGAAACGGGCGTGCGGATCGTCTGGAAGACGGGCCGGAAATTCGGAACCAGCCATCCCTTGATAGCCACGTTCACCCAGTCGCCGAACGGAATTTCGAAGAGGTCGGAGGGTCTCATGGCGCCGCCCTTTCCCCGACACCCGGCTCGCCGTCGGCCGTGAGCTTGCGGAAGACGGCATGCGGTTCGACGATGCCGACGAGGCGGTCGCCCTCGACGACGGCGATCGGAAGCTCGTCGGTCGCCAGGCCGTACATGTCGTTCAGATGCGCATCGCGCCTGATCGTCCGGAATTCGCGGCCGATATAGGCGGAAATGTCCTTGGCATCCTTGCGCGGCGGCGCGGAAACCAGTTGCCGGTAGGTGACGATGCCTTCCGCGCGGCCGTTGTCGTCGACCACGTAGAGCGCATCGCGGTCGAGCCGATCCATCTGCGCCAGGGCTTCCGCGCGCGTCGCGGTCGAAAGTTTCAGCGCTTCTGCGGGTGCCGTCACGCTGCCGATCTCGAAGACGCGCGACCGGTCGATATCCCTGGTGAAGGACGCGACGTAATCGTCGGCGGGGTTGCCGACGATCTCCTCGGCACTGCCGGTCTGAACGATCGCGCCGTTGCGCATGATTGCGATGGTGCTGCCGAGCGTAAGCGCCTCGTTGAGGTCGTGCGTGATGAAGACGATCGTCTTCTTCAAAGAGCGTTGAAGCTCGATGAGCTCCTGCTGCATGTCGCTGCGGATGAGCGGGTCGAGCGCGCTGAACGGCTCGTCCATCAAAAGGATTTCAGGCTCCGAGGCGAGGCCGCGGGCAAGGCCGACGCGCTGCTGCATGCCGCCGGAGAGCTCATCCGGGTAGCTGTCGGCGCGTGCGCCGAGCCCCACCTGCTCGAGCGCCGTTTGCGCCCGCTCGCGCCGCTCGGCTGCGGGCATGCCCTTGATCTTGAGGCCGAAGGCGACGTTGTCGGCGACCGTCTTGTGCGGGAAGAGCGCGAAATGCTGGAACACCATCGCCACCTTCTCGCGCCGCACGCGCCGAAGCTGTTCATCGGAACAGGTACCGACGTCTATGCTGTCGATCAGAATTTCTCCGGCGCTGGGCTTGATAAGCCCGTTGATCATGCGCACCAAAGTTGATTTTCCGGAACCGGAAAGTCCCATAACGACGAAAATCTCGCCTTCGGCTACCTGGAAACTTACGTCGTTCACGCCGACGGTCTGTCCCGTTGCCTCGAATATTTCGTCTTTGTCTTTGCCTGTCTGGAGAAGCTTCAGCGCTTCTTCAGCGTTCCCGCCGAATATCTTGTATAAATTCCTGCCTGCTATTTTTGTTTTCATGAATCCATTGTGAGGTGTCTAATAACAAATACAGCCGCAACAAAAAATAACATCCAATATTGCATCGCAACATCAGGGTTGCGTACCCTCGGCAATATCAAACGATTATTAAATGCTGGCGATATGATGCCGTCATGGCATCGGAGTTGCTGACTATATACGACCATAATATTTACCGGGCAACCCCGACGAGCTGGATTGGAACGGAACGATCAAGAGCGGAAGGTCGAGCGCCACATTGCTGCGCGGAGCCGATGATGCCCTGTGCAGCATTGCGTTGATGATGCCGGTGCCTGCGGATGCAAAGTGTCGGCCTGCCTGTGAAAAGGCTCAGCCGAGCAGCGCGACGTCCTGTCGACGATGCTGCGCGAGACGGACGCAGCCATGGGCTTCCTCGGCGTCGAAGACATCGCGACCCTGCCGGCGCCTTCGCGCTGGAGTATCGAAGGGTTGAACTGAGCGCGCTGCGAGTTTTCCACGCGTGGCACGCCGGCTGCCTAGCCGCATTTCTCCTGCAGTTCCGCTTATCCCGCCTCTCGCCCGCTGACCGGGCCGGGTGCAACGGACGCCGCGGATGAAGCCTGCCTATCAGTCGAATCTTCCCCTTGACTCGGCTGCGGATTCTCTCTCCTATTATCTAACCGTTTGGTTAGTTAGGGGAACAGAGATGGGGAATAAGGCATACGCATTCATCGCCGCGACAGC
>JAEWFU010000374.1 GCA_023388675.1 Pseudomonadota bacterium
TCGACGACGCCGACAAGCGGCTGGCCGATCGCATAGCAGTCTCGGGTGCCGAACTTGGCGGCCAGGTCGATGCCATCGCGGATACCCTCGCCTCCCGCACATCCGAGATTTCCGCGTCCTTCGAGGAGATCGACAAGCGCCTTGCCGACCGCATCAGCCTCTCCGGCTCGCAGCTCGGCAGCGAGGTCGATGCGCTGGCTCAGTCGCTCACGGCACGCGCATCCCAGATCGCGGCCTCGTTCGACGGCGCGGACCAGCGCCTTGCCCAGCACGCGTCCACGCTCAGCGACGTGTTTGCCAAGGCTGACGACGCGATCCTGTCGCGCACACAGCAGACGGCGGCGGAGCTCGAAGCACGCGCCGCGACCATCGTTGATGCTCTCGACGGTGCAGACCGTCGCCTTGCAGCGGGTGCCGGAATGCTTGGCGCACGCATCGAAGACGATGTCGCGCGCGCCGAGGAACGCCTCAACGCCGGCCTCGCGCAGATCGGAGAGAAGCTGCACGAGCAGATCGGCAACGTCGAGTCCGGCCTGGCCGCCCGCGCCAACGCCGTCACCGAGAGCTTTGCCTCGGTCAACGAGCAGATCGGCCAGTCCACCTCCGAGGCAACCGCCGCCATCGACCAGCGCACGCGGGAGCTCAATGCCCTGCTTGCTGCCCGGTCCACCGAGCTGTCGCGCATCCTCGACGAGCGCGCGGCGCCACTGGTGCAGCGTTTCGCCGAAAGCGGCGGCGAGCTTCAGAAAAGCCTGGAGATCGCCACGGAGCAGGCCACCGAGCGGCTGCGCCAGCAGAACGCCGCGCTCGTCAACGCGCTGGCAACGCGCACGGCCGAGACGCTCACCGCCGTGGATGCGGCCAGCAACAGCCTGTCGGACAACGTCACGAGCCTGATCGACCGGCTTACATCGTCCAACGACCGGCTCCACGAGCTGGTCGACCTGGCGGCGAACAACCTCGTCAGCCTCGACGAAAAGGTCGTCGGCACCACCGAGCGCTTCGCCAGCAGCACAGAGCGGGCGGCCCAGTCCTTCGCCAGCTCGGCGCGCCTCATCGACGCCAATGCCGGCCGCCTCACCGACCTGTCGTCCTCGACGCTCAAGGACATCGCGGCCATCGCGACGCGCTTCGACGACCACGCAAAGGTACTGGGCTCTGCCTCCGACATGCTCGGCGCGGCGCAGAACGATCTCGCCTCGACGCTCGACGGACGCCAGGAGGCGCTCGAAAAGCTCGCCGTCGGCCTCGTCAAGAAGTCGGAGGACATCGAGCGCGTCATGCAGTCGTTCGAGGATCTCGTCGGCCGCGCGCTGGAAAAGGCGGAGACCCGCACCCGCGCCTCGACCGAGCAGATTCGCTCGTCCATCGCCGAGGTGGTCGATGGTGCGGCCAAGCGGTTCTCCGAAGCGACCGAGGAAATCCGCCGCACGGTCGGCAGCATCCGCGGCGAGCTGGAGCAGACCCGCGCCGAGGTCAAGAAGGGCGTCATGGAACTGCCGGAAGAGACCAAGCAGTCGACGTCCGCCATGCGTCGTGCAGTCAGCGAGCAGATCAATGCGCTCAAGGAGCTGGCCGACATCGTCGCCAAGTCGGGCCGTGCCTTCGATGCTTCGGACCGCAAGGCTCCTGCCCGTGGCAGTGGTCCCTCGCTGCCGCCGCCGCCGGCTCCGGCTGCCAGCCGTCCCGCTGCGCCTCTGGGCGACACGCCACTGCGCGGGGGTCTCGACGGCCCCGTCAAGGAACGCGCGCCCGAGGCTCCGTCGGGCGGCTGGGTCAAGGACCTGCTGCGCGGCGCCTCGCGCGACGAAGAGGCTGCGGCAGCTCCTGCCGGGGAGCGTTCGCCGATGCATCTGGTGGAGTCGCTCAACTCTCTGTCGGTCGACATTGCCCGCGCGATCGACCACGAGGCCTCGATCGAGCTTTGGAACCGGTATCGCCGTGGCGAACGCAACGTTTTCACGCGCCGGCTCTACACGCTCAAGGGGCAGCAGACCTTCGAGGAGATCCGCCGCAAGTACCAGTCCGACGGTGAGTTCCGCACCGCCGTCGACCGCTACTGCCGCGACTTCGAGAAGCTTCTGCAGGATGTCGGCCGCAACGACCGCGACAACATGATGACGCAGACCTACCTGACGTCGGATACCGGCAAGGTCTACACCATGCTGGCTCACGCCAGCGGCCGGCTGAAATAGCGCGGCAGCACCGGAAACACTGTTTGAAGGCGGGCTTGTCCCGCCTTCATTATTTCCGCCGGTGCGCGGAAAGATGACGACAGGGCCTACGATCGTCCATATCTGCGCGTTATATTTGCCTTGGGGCTGGCCGTAACCGGAGCGAAATCGTGCGCATAATCCTCGTCCTCGCAGCAGTGGCGCTTGGCGGCACCGCCTGCCAGAACTCCGTGGCCGTCCAGCAGGAGGCCGAGGTTTTCAACTCGATCCAGTACGACACGATCCCGTGCGGCGAACTGCAAGCCATGCGCGATACGCTGGCCGCGCAGCATGGCGTTTCTCCGGAGATCGAACGCGCACCGCCAAAGGAATCCACGACACCCGGCTTCGGCATCGTGCTGCCTGACGGACGCAGCGAAGCAGAACGCGCCCAGGCGCGCGCGATCGGTGAAATCACCGCCATGAACCGTTCCATTCAACGGCGTGCCTGCGGCAAGGGGTGAGGTGCTGGATTTGTCTCATTCCCGCCTCCCGGCAGTCGATTTTCTGCAGGCTTGCACCGACTGCAGATCGATACAATCCGCAGCGGATGTGGCGACGTGGATCGCGCGCGATCGCAGGGACAAGGGAGCCCGCGGATGGGACACGGCACGCTGGTGCTTGTACATGAGCGGCCCGAAGACTGTCTGAGGCGGCTCATCGCCGAAGGCCATCCTGTAGAGCAGGCCCGTGAGATTGCATCCTATCTGGCGCAATCCATCGATATGGAGCCGGAATTTCACACACTGGATCAGGCATGCGCCGAACGGCATATCCGGTTCGAGGCCGCGACACTGGATGCGTTCGCCGCAAATCTCTCGGGCTATCGACCGGACGAAACCCTGGTCTGGACGCTGACCGACGGCATCGCCTACTTCAGCGGCAGCGTTTCGCCCGCCCTTGCACGCCTCGGCATGTTCAGGCGGGTCGGCTGCGAGGATGCGCTGTTCGCGCTCTGTCAGGACAAGTTCCGCTCGGGTGCCGTGCTGCACGCGCTGGGCATCGCTACGCCGCCGACCGCGCTTGCCCGGAACGGCACTTTCATCTCGCCACGCAGTGCCATTGAAGGGGCAACGAGCTGGTTCGTGAAGCCCAACCGGCTCGGCGCCAAGATTGGCATTTTTCCCGATTCGCATTGCCATTCCATCGAGGATGCGCTGGCCTTGTCCGCGCGCATCTACGCGGCCTATGGCGACGACGCCGTCGTGCAGTCCTATGTGCCGGGACAAAACCTGAGGGCCAGTTGGCTCGATGTCGACGGCGCCGGCGATCTTTCGCGTCTCGGCACATGGGTGGTGCAGTCCGGCGAGGATTTCCAGACGATGGCTGAAAGCCTTGCCCTTTACGGCGAGACTGGCTCGCAGGCGAAATCGGCGGGCCTCTACCGGGAGCCGGTCCTTGTCGATCTTGCCACTGAGCATCCCGGCGCAGCGAATGCGGTGACCGAGATTGCAACGCGGCTCGCGAACGGGCTTGGCTTGCGAGACGTCTTCTCGCTGGATTTCAGGTTCGGTCCCGACGGGCGGCTGACCCTGCTGGAATTCGAGGTTTGCCCGGGGCTTCCGTGCTTCGATTTCCGCGCCTATGTCGAAACCACGTGGCGGATGACATTGCCGGACGCAATGGCCGAGCTGGCCGCACGAAAGCTGGCAAGTTAGCGGCCAGACATCACACCTAGCCCGGATGCGCTAGAGCATTTTGCAGCCAGACGGAATCGTCTGGCGTCGCACAAATGCGGCTAGGAAAACGAGACTGGAGCAGCGGAGTGGCGTTCGTCAGAACGCCCGCTGCTCTAGATGGTGGAACCCACCCACGAGGCGATCTCGCGAGAGATCTGTCCGAATGCGCTGTCGAGCGCTTCGACATAGGCGTCGTTACCCGCGCCGCCGACAGGTGCCTGTGCCTGGAAGGTCCGTGCGGCCCGCACTACGCCGTTGCGGTCGTTGAGCACCTTCACGTAAAGGCGCACATCGGCGCGCGCCGATCCGTCGACGCGGATCTCGAAGGCGCGGATCTCGGTGACGATCTGGTAGTCGATCGCCAGCCCCTCGCCGGGCTTGCCCACGCCCCCGTAGCGGCCTGATGCCTGCATGGTCTCGGCAAGGCGCGACTGGACGATGCGCGGCAAGCGGTCCGCCCACTGAGCGCCCTTCAGGAACTCGACCGTGGCGGCCGAGGGCCGGATCACGACGTTCTCGCCGTCCAGCACCTTGAGGGCCGTGGGCTCGGCAATGAGTATCTGCGTGCGCGACCGGCGCGACCCTTCTGCCTGTGCGGCAGCACTCGTCAGATCGTAAGTGTCGAGAGGTGCGGGACCGCCACCGGGCAGTGCCGCACATCCGGGCAGAAGCATTGCAGCCATCGCCCACGCAATCACGTTTCTACGGTTCATCGCTTACCCTGTCCCACCGGAACGCATACGCCATGGCCTTGAAAGGCCTATAATTTCTGTCGGGCCGCGGCATCGATGTCAACGCCGTGCCCGCCCTTCGTACTGCCGGACCTCGCCTTCGCCGCCGCTCAATATACGTTGCGGGTTGCGCTCGAGGTCAGTCACGGCCCGCTCGATCCGCGTGATCGAGCGGCGGGCGTCGCGCACCAGCGTCTCGACATCGCGCAGCCCCTGCCCCGAGAAACGCGCCAGCCCGTCGGTGATGGTACCCATGCGCGCATTCAGCGTATCGGCAACCTGACGATAGGCCTTGAGCGTTTCGCCGGCATCGGCCATCAGGCCTTCCGCCTCGCCGGAGCCGAGAAGGCCGTCGACCTTCGCGAGCACGCCGTCGACGCGCTCGGAGGCCTGGTTCAGGCGGGCCGCAAGCTGCTGTGCGTCGGTGATGATGCCGTCTATGTCATCCGCCCGCTCGCCGATGCGCTCGGTCACCTTGGACACGTCGTTGACCGCCGTGTTGACTGTCGTGCTGGCCTGCTCGAAGTTCGTCAACGCCGTGCCGATCGCCGCCGGGTCGATCTCGCCGACGACGCTGTCGAGCTTGGCCAGCGTCTCGTTGGCCGAATTGGCGAACTGCGAGATCGACGCGACGGAGGTGTTCACGCCCTCCATGATCTCGCCGAGGCCCGCACTTGCTTCGTCGAGCCGTTCGGTGAAGCTCTGGATATTGGCGACCGTCTCTGAGACCTGGTCGCGATCTACCGCCTTGATGAGTTCCTCGACGGCGGTCAGCGATGAATCGAGCTTGTCGGAAACCCCCGTCAATGTCTGCGACATGGCCGTCACGCTTTCGAGGAAGGCGTCGATGCCATCGGCATTGCGGCTCAAGGCGGAAGAAAACTCCTCTACGTTGCGCAGTGTCTGCACGATCGGCCCCCGCGCTTCCGATGCCAGGCCCTCAAGATCGCTGAGCACCGAGTCTGCGCGTTTGAAGATATTCTGCGCGCTTTCTAGCAGGTTGCTCACAGCGGACGGATTTGCCGTCATCTCCGCGATCGTGCCCTCTTCCTCGGCGAGGTCGAGCAGGTTCGGCTCAGCGGGGTTACCGCCTCGCAGTTCGATATTAGCCTGGCCGGTGGTAAGTCCCGCCAGGCCGACATCGGCCTGCGTGGACCTGGTGATCGGTGTCAGCCGGTCGACCTGGGCATCGGCGATGGCGACCGAGGGATTTGACACGTCGATATAGACGCGGGTGACGTCGCCGACCTTGATGCCGTTGAACGAAACCACGCTGCCGCGTGTCAGACCGGAAGCGGAGCCCGGAATACGGAAGCGCAATGTCGCAAGCTCGCCGCGATCGCCGACGCCGGACGTCCAGTAGACGAACCCGAACGCCGCCAGCACCGCTGCCAGCGTGAAGATGCCGACGATGACGTAGTTGGCCCGTGTCTCCATACGCTCTTTCCTACGCTTCCTGCCTGGCCTGAAGGTCGATCTGGCGCGCCCGCTTGCCCCGGAAATACGACTTCACCCAAGGGTCCTCCACCTGCATCATGTCCTCGATGGTGCCGTCAACCAGCACCTTTTTCTGGCCGAGCACCGCGATCCGGTCGCACACCGAGAACAGGCTGTCGAGGTCGTGGGTGACCATGTAGACCGTCAGGCCCATGGTGTCGCGCAGCTTTGCGACGAGTTCGTCGAATTCCGCGGCGCCGATGGGGTCCAGTCCCGACGTGGGCTCGTCGAGGAAGACGATATCGGGGTCGAGCGCCAACGCGCGTGCCAGTGCGGCACGCTTGATCATGCCGCCTGACAGTTCGGAGGGAAACTTGTCGGCCGCGTCCGGCGACAGACCCACCAGCTCGATCTTGAGCATCGCAAGCTCATCCATGAGCTTCTTCGGCAGGTCGAGATATTCGCGCATCGGCACCTGCACATTTTCCTTGACCGAAAGCGCGGAAAACAGTGCGCCATGCTGGAACAGCACGCCGAGCCGCATGTCGACCAGCATCCGTTCGCGCTCATCGAGGCGGTCCAGGTCGACCCCGAAGATCGACACGGTGCCGGACCGCTTCGGCGTCAGCCCGAGCACGGTACGCAGCAGCACCGATTTGCCTGTGCCGGAGGCGCCGACGAAGCCGAGGATTTCGCCGCGGTAGACGTCCAGCGAGAGCTTGTCGAGAACGACATTGTCCCCAAACGCAACGGTCACGTCGCGCACCGAAAGCACGACGTCGCGCCCCTCGCCCGCATGCGGCGCAAGCTCGCCATTCCTCTGTTGGCCTACAGCCTCGCTCATCGCCGCCCCACTCAAAAGTCTATCGCCACGTAGAACATGGCAAACAGGCCATCGAGCACGATCACCACGAAGATCGACTTGACCACGGCCGAGGTAACGTGACGCCCGAGCGATTCCGCACTGCCCCCGACCTTCATGCCCTCGACCGATGCAACGATGCCGATGATCAGCGCCATGAACGGCGCCTTGATGAGGCCGGCGAAGATCGTTGACAGGTCGATGCCCGCACGAAGGCGGTCGATGAAGGCCTGCGGCGGGATTTCGGAATAGACCCATGCGACGATCATGCCGCCGCCAAGAGCCGCCGCGTTGGCGATGATCGTCAGGCAGGGCACGGCGATCACCAGTGCGACGAGGCGCGGAAAGACCAGCACGCCGATAGGATTGAGCCCGATCACCTTCAGCGCATCGACTTCCTCGCGCATCTTCATCGAGCCTATCTCGGCCGTGATCGCGCTGCCGGAGCGGCCCGCCACCATGATGGCGGTCAGAAGCACGCCGAGTTCGCGCAAGGCAAGGATACCAACCAGATCGACGATGAATATCTCGGCCCCGAACCAGCGTAGCTGGTAAGCGCCCTGTTGCGCCACGATCGCGCCCACGATTGAGGAAATCAGCACAACGACGGGAATGGCGCCGACGCCCATGCGGTCTATCTGATGGAAGATCGCGGCCGGATTCACGGCGTGCCCACGGCCAAGCTTCATCTGCGCGCCGCGAATGGTGGAGCCGAGGATGTACATGCCGGCCATGAAATCGAGCCAGGCCGCCTCCGTGGCGCGGCCAAGCGCCTCGAGCCAGCGGATCACGAAGAACGGCTTCTTCTTCGACCTGTCAGCGCCGATCGGCTCCAGCGCCTCGCGCACGGCCGGAAGCAGGATCTGCGCTGCCGCCGAAGCACCGACAATCTCGACCTCGGCACCGCCCTCGCGCCGTGCCGCTGCGAGGCGCTCGATCAGCCAGGCGCCCGCCGTATCCATGCGAGTGACAGCGGAAATATCGAGGACAATCCCTCCTGGCGTGGAGGCGGCTTCCAGCTCGCGCATCTGCATATCGACCAGATGCACCGAACGCGTATTCCAGACGCCGGACAGCGCCCAGACGGAACGCCCGGCCTCCTCGCGCACGTCGATGTGCGGTGGCTGGTCACCACCGGCACGCCGGTTGTCGCTTGCGTCATCCGCGTCTTTGGTCAACATCGGGCCAGTCATAATCGGTCGGGCTGGCCCTGTCACTTTGCGTGACGGCTCCCAACCGGTTGAAAACGGAGTTCTTTCATGAAGCGTGACCTTTTTGTCGAAGCCGAGCGATTCCCCCTGGCGGCCGCGTTCACGATCTCGCGCGGGACCAAGACCGAGGCTGCGGTAGTGACCTGCACGATCAGGGAAGGGAATAACGCCGGGCGCGGAGAATGCGTTCCCTACGCGCGCTACGGCGAAACGATCGAAAGCGTGCTCGCGGAAATCGAGGCGATGCGCGGCGCGATCGCGGACGGCATGTCGCGTGACGCTCTCAAGGAAGGCATGAAGGCGGGTGCCGCCCGCAACGCGATCGACTGCGCACTGTGGGACCTCCAGGCAAAATCCGATGGCAAGCCGGCCCACGAGCGTGTCAGCGCAACGCCTCCACAGGCACTGACGACCGCCTATACCATCTCGCTGGGCGAGCCGGATTCGATGGCAGCCCAAGCCCGTGAACATGCGCACCGGTCGCTGCTCAAGGTCAAGGTCGGAACGTCGGACGATACCGCAAGGATCGCCGCGGTCGCCAAAGCGGCACCGCATAGCCGCATCATCCTCGACGCCAATGAAGGGTGGAGCGAGACCGACATCGTCATGCATATGTTGACGGCGGCGCGGCATCGGATCGCGCTGATCGAGCAGCCGCTTCCCGCCGGCAAGGACGAGATCCTTCGCCGCATTCCGCATCCAGTACCGATCTGCGCGGACGAGAGCGTCCACACCGCCGACAATCTGGATCAGCTTCTCGGCCTCTACGACGCGGTCAACATCAAGCTCGACAAGACCGGTGGGCTCACCGCCGCGCTCGAACTGCGCGACCGTGCGCGTGATCTTGGTTTCGGCGTCATGGTGGGCTGCATGGTGGGAACGTCGCTGGCGATGGCGCCGGCACTGCTGGTTGCGCAGGATGCCGACTTCGTCGACCTTGATGGTCCCCTGCTGCTGGCGCGCGACCGGGAAACGCCGCTTGCCTATGAGGGATCGCAGGTCTCGCCCCCTGAGCCCGCTTTATGGGGTTAGCCGGCTGCCGCGCAGCACGAGACCGATTGCCGCCAGCGCGATGACCGCCATCACATAGAAGCCGTTCACGCCGAGCGCCGCATAGAGCTGGCCCGATCCAAGCGTCACCGCCGCCATCGAGAAGCCGTTGGCGAAGAAGGCGATGCCCTGGGCCGCGCCGGTGCGATCCTCCGGCACGGTCTCGGCGATCATCTTCTGCAGGCCGATCAGGATCAGCCCCGTCGACAACGCATGCAGTGTCTGCACCGCAAAGAAGCCTGCAATTCCCAGGCCTGCCGGCCAGACAAGTGGGAACGCGACCCACCGCACCACAGATGCCAGTCCGGCCAGCGCCACCAGCCGCCACGCCGGAGTGCGGCCGAACAATCTTGTAAAGATCGCGAACATGCCGACTTCCGCGACGACGCTCCACGACCACAGGAGCCCGATGACGCCGCCGCTTATGCCGAGCGACTGCCAGTAGATCGAGCTGAACGCGT
>JAEWFU010000381.1 GCA_023388675.1 Pseudomonadota bacterium
AAGAAGAAGTAGAAGCGCCGGTTGGCAAGGTCGACCAGAACCGCCTGGTCCGGCGCGTGCGGACCCCGGTCCCACCGCAGCCACGGTGTCAGGTAGTAGATGCCGAGCGTGACCGCCATCACCAGCCACTTGAAGCGGCGATACGAACCCGATGCCCGCTTCGGGAAAATCTTGCGGCGCGCCGTATAGAGCGGCTGGCGCAACCGGGCCGAGTTGACGGCTTCCGCCTCGTGCCGCTCGACCTCTATCGTGCCCGACATTCTGTTCTCCCGGTGGCATTACAGCCCACCAGATGCCGCGTCTGCGCCGAAACAGCCTTGATCCAGGTCAACGGCGAGCCGTCGCCAAGCCGCCAAAAAAGGTTCGGGTCCGGCAAAGCCCGTGGCCTGCCGGACCCGCCCATCCACTCGGCGATGGCCAAGGTGGGGCCTACTGCCCGCCGCCAAGCGAATGCACGTAGACTGTCAGCTCCTTGACGGTGGTTTCGCCGAGGCGATCCAGCCAGCCAGGCATGACACCGTGCCGCGGCGCGCGGATCTGTGCCGCGATATCCGCACTGTCCGAGCCATAGAGCCAGATCGCGTCAGTGAGGTCGGGAGCGCCCAGCGCCGCCTCGCCCTTGCCGGCTTCGCCGTGGCAGGAGGCGCAGTTGTCGGCAAAGAGCGCTGCGCCGGGACTGGAAAGATCGCCGCCCTCGCCCAGCGCCTTCACATGCGTGACAAGTGCGGCGACCTCCTCACGCCCGAGCATGTCGCCGAAGGCGGGCATCTCGGAGAAGCGCGTCTCGCCGTCGGCCTCGAAGCGGATGCCGTGGGCAATGGTGAAGCGGATGTCCTCGGGCGCTCCGCCCCACAGCCATTCGTCGTCGTTGAGGTTCGGATAGCCGGCCGAACCGGCTGCGCCCGAACCATGACACTGCACGCAGTTCACCTTGAAGGCAGCGGCGCCCGCCGACGTGGCGAACTGGCGAAGCCCCTCGTCGGCGATGATCTCCTCGACGGGCAGCGAAGCCACGGCAGCCACATAGTCGGCCCGGCCGGCCTCCGCACCATCGAGCTCGGTGCGCAGTTCCGCCCGGCTCGAATAGCCGAGCAGGCCGTTGGTGGCGGACGAGATCAGCGGCCAGGCCGGATAAGCGATCGTATAGGCAAGCGACCATGCGATGGTGGCGTAGAAGGTCCACAGCCACCAGCGCGGCATCGGGTTGTCGAGTTCCCTGATCCCGTCCCACTCGTGGCCGGTGGTCGAGATGCCGGTGACGTCGTCGATATGTTTGTCGCTCATCTCAATCGTCCTTGAGAGGGATCCGGGCGGCCTGATCGGCCTGCTTCCGGCTGCCCGGCCGGAAGGCGAAGACGACGACGCCGATGAAGAAGAGTGTCATTGCGAGCAGCGCCCAGGAATCGGCGAACTCGCGCATCGCTGTATAGGTTTCCATAGCGTCCTCCCTCAGCGGTAGCCGGCGGCTTCGTCATAGGTTGAGAAGTCGACCAGCGTGCCGAGCATCTGCAGGTAGGCTACCAGCGCATCCATCTCGGTGAGCGCGGCGGGGTTGCCGTCGAAGTCGCCAAGCTTGGCCTTCGGATACCGCGCTTCCAGATCGGCGGTGGGCGCATCGGGATCGGCCTGCGCCTTCAGGTCGGCCTCGGCATTCTCGATCATCTCGTCGGTGTAAGGCACGCCGACGCGCCGGTTGGCGACGAGATGCGTGGCGAAATCCTTCACCTCCAGCCGTGTGTCCTTCAGGAAGGCGTAGCTGGGCATGACCGATTCCGGAACGACGGAACGAGGTTCTATCAGATGCTGCACGTGCCACTCGTTCGAGTAGCGGTCGCCGACGCGTGCGAGATCGGGCCCGGTACGTTTGGACCCCCACTGGAAGGGGTGGTCGTACATCGATTCCGCCGCCAGGCTGTAGTGGCCGTAGCGCTCGACCTCGTCCCTGAACGGGCGGATCATTTGCGAATGGCAGACGTAGCAGCCCTCGCGCAAGTAGATGTTGCGGCCGGCCAGCTCCAGCGGCGAGTAGGGCCGCATGCCTTCGACCTTCTCGATCGTGTTCTCGAGGTAGAAGAGCGGCGCGATCTCGACGATGCCGCCGATCGTCACGACGAAGAGCGAACCGGCCAGAAGCAGCGTGGCATTGCGTTCGATTATGGCGTGCTTGTCCATCAAAGCCATGATGCTTTTCCTTATTCGGCGGGCTGGAGTGCGGGCGCGGGCCTGGCGGCGCTGCCGCCGATGGGCTCCTCCTCCCGCTGGTGACCGAGGATGGTCATCGCGATGTTGAAGGCCATCACCAGCGCCCCGGCGAGGTAGAGCGCGCCACCCGCCGCCCGCATGACGTAGTAGGGGAACATGGCCTGCACGGTTTCGGCGAAGGAGTAGACCAGAAAGCCCTGGTCGTCGTACTCGCGCCACATCAGGCCCTGCATGATGCCCGACACCCACATCACGGCCGCGTAGATGACGATGCCGATCATCGCGAGCCAGAAGTGCCAGATCACCAGCCGCTCGGAGTAGAGCCGCGGCCTGCCCCAAAGCCTGGGCACCATATGGTAGATCGCGGCGAACGTGATCAGGCCGTTCCACCCCAGCGCACCGGAGTGGACGTGGCCGATGGTCCAGTCGGTGTAGTGCGACAGGGAGTTGACCGCCTTGATCGACATCATCGGCCCCTCGAAGGTCGCCATACCGTAAAAGGCGATGGCCGCGACCATCATGCGGATGACGGGGTCGGTGC
>JAEWFU010000406.1 GCA_023388675.1 Pseudomonadota bacterium
GCCCGCTGGCCGGCAGAATGGCCGAGCCCCTTTCCTCAGGCGAAGCCGGTGCCGCGCGTCGCGGGAGAGCGGCTCACCGTCACCATGGTCGGCCATGCCACGCTGCTGATCCAGACCGGGGGCGTCAACATCCTCACCGATCCCGTGTGGTCCCAACGGGTATCGCCGCTATCGTTCGCGGGTCCGCGCCGCATCAATCCGCCGGGCGTCGCCTTCGAGGACTTGCCGCCGATCGATCTCGTGCTGCTCAGTCACAATCACTATGACCACATGGACGTCGCCACCCTTGCGCGGCTGAAGCAGGTGCATGACCCGCTGGTCCTCACGCCGCTGGGCAACGACACGATCCTCCGTCAGAGCGTGCCGGATATGCGGATCGCGACGCACGACTGGGGCGAAATGGCGATCTGCGGCTCCATGCCGGTTCATATCGAGCCGGTGCACCACTGGTCGGCGCGCGGAACCGGCGACCGGCGCATGGCGCTATGGGCAGGCTTTGTCATCGATGCGCCGGGCGGCGGCATCTATGTCGTGGGCGACACCGGCTTCCACGGCGGCATCAACTACCGCGAAGCTGCGCGAAAGCATGGCGGCTTTCGCCTGGCGGTCTTGCCTATTGGCGCCTATGAGCCACGCTGGTTCATGGAAGGTCAGCACCAGAACCCGTCCGAAGCGGTCGAAGGCATGATGCTGGCCGGCACGGCATTCGCAGTGGGGCACCACTGGGGCACGTTCCAGCTCACCAACGAGCCGATCGAGGAGCCGCGCGACCTGCTGCATGCGGCACTCGACGAGAAAGGTATTGCGCGGGATCGCTTCAGGCCGATGCAGCCCGGCGAGGTCTGGGACGTGCCGCCTATAAGCGCCTGAGCGGAACTTCAATCACGAAGCGGCGTTTTTCGGGCATTCCAGAATTCTCGCTTCGATGGAGGCTCCTCAATGCTCAAATGGATTCTCATTCTTCTGATCGTCGCTGCCGTCGCCGGCCTGCTGGGGCTCAACACGATCTCTGGCGCTGCCATGACGGGCGCGAAGATCCTCATCGGCATCGTGCTGGTTCTCTTCCTGCTCGCCGTGCTCGGGATTATCGCCATCGCCTGATCGCCAGGCGCCGCGCACTGGTAATCAGTGCCCTTTTCCGCCATATAGCGGCGCATGAGTGAGCGTGCGCCCTTTGCGAAGATGAACGGTATCGGCAACGAGATCATCGTTGTCGACATGCGTGGCCGCGCCGACCGGGTTGCGGCCGCGGCCGCCGTTGTGCTCAACGGCGATCCGTCGACGCGCTTCGACCAGATCATGGCCGTGCACGACCCGCGCACGCCCGGCACCGACGCATTCGTCGAAATCCTCAATTCCGACGGGTCGGCGGCGCAAGCGTGCGGCAACGGCACGCGTTGCGTGGTCCAGGCGCTGGCGGCCGAAACCGGCCGGTCGGCGTTCACGCTGGAAACCGCTGCCGGCCTCCTGAACACACGCGAGCATGAAGACGGCACGATCTCGGTCGACCTCGGCAAGCCGCGCTTCGGTTGGCAGGATATTCCGCTGGCGGAGGAGTTCCGCGACACGCGCATGATCGAGCTGCAGATCGGCCCGATCGACGCCCCGGTGCTGCATTCGCCTTCGGTGGTTTCGATGGGCAATCCGCATGCGATCTTCTGGGTGGACGAGGACGTCTGGTCCTATGACCTCGACCGGTTCGGGCCGCTGCTCGAAAACCACCCGATCTTTCCCGAGCGCGCGAATATCACCATCGCGCAGGTGACGGCGCGGGATGCGATGACCATCCGGACCTGGGAGCGCGGCGCGGGCCTCACGAAGGCATGCGGGTCTGCCGCCTGCGCGGCGGCCGTGTCCGCAGCCCGGACCGGTCGCACGGAGCGTGCCGTCACCGTGACTGCGCCCAGCGGCGGCAGGCTTCTGATCGATTGGCGCGACGACGATCATGTCATCATGACCGGGCCGGCGGAGTGGGAGTTTTCAGGCATGCTGGACCCCGCCACGGGCGCGTGGGAACGCGAGGTCGAGGGCGCGGCATGAGCGGGGGCAAGGATACCCCCGGGGGCATCGACGTCGTCACCTTCGGCTGCCGGCTCAACACCTACGAATCCGAGGTGATGCGGCGCGAAGCGAATGCCGCCGGCCTCGGCGCGCTCAATGGCGGCGCCGTGATATTCAACACCTGCGCCGTCACCGGCGAGGCGGTGCGGCAGGCGAGGCAGGCGATCCGTAAGGCGCGGCGCGACAACCCGGCGGCGCGCATCATCGTTACCGGTTGCGCGGCCCAGACTGATCCCGACAGCTTCGTTGCCATGGACGAAGTCGATCTCGTTCTCGGAAACGAGGAGAAGCTGAAGGCGCATAATTATCGCGCGCTTCCCGATTTCGGCGTCAACGATTTCGAGAAAGCGCGCGTGAACGATATCATGTCGGTCACGGAGACCGCCTCTCACATGGTCGATGCGATAGAGGGCCGCGCGCGCGCCTTCGTGCAGGTGCAGAACGGCTGCAACCACCGCTGCACCTTTTGCATCATCCCTTACGGGCGCGGCAATTCGCGCTCCGTGCCGATGGGCGCGGCAGTCGAGCAGGTCAAGCGCCTCGCCGGCAACGGTTATGCCGAGGTGGTGCTGACCGGCGTCGACATGACGGGCTACGGCGCCGACCTGCCGGGCAGCCCCAGGCTCGGCCGGCTGGTCAAGACGATCCTGAAGCAGGTGCCGGACCTCGCGCGGCTGAGACTGTCGTCCATCGATTCCATTGAGGCGGACGACGAGCTGATGGAGGCCATCGCTACCGAGCCGCGGCTGATGCCGCACCTGCATCTTTCGCTCCAGGCCGGCGACGACTTGGTCCTGAAGCGTATGAAGCGGCGGCATCTTCGTGACGATTCGATCCGCTTCTGCGAAGATGTGCGGCAGCTCAGACCCGACATCGTCTTCGGCGCCGACCTGATCGCCGGCTTCCCGACGGAAACCGAAGAAATGTTCGAGAACTCATTGAAGATCGTCGACGAGTGCGGCCTTACGCACCTGCACGTCTTCCCCTTCAGCCCGCGCGAGGGCACGCCTGCCGCGCGCATGCCGCAGGTCGATCGGACCGTCGTGAAGGAGCGTGCGGCGCGGCTTCGTGCCGCCGGCGACGCGGCCTATCGCCGGCATCTCGATGCGCTGGTCGGCACGCGGCAGCGCATTCTAGTGGAACGCGAAGGTATCGGCCGCGCGGAGGGCTTTACGCTGGCTGCGGTCGATGCGGGCAAGCCCGGCGACGTTGTCGAGGTTGCCGTTTCAGGGCATGACGGGGAGCTGCTGATCGCGCGTCCCCTCGCGGCGCAGGCTGCGTAAGGGGCTCGCGGAAGACATGGCATTCGGATTCATCAAGAAGATATTCTCCTTCGGCAACAAGGAAGTCGAGGAGCGCCCGGCAGACGATGCGCCTGCCGGGCTGACGCCGCCGCAACCTGCCGAGGCATCGCCGGCCGCGCCAGCACTCCCGGACCCTGCACCGGTCCCCCCACCTGCCGAAGCGCCGGTGGAAGGTCCGGTTCCCGAATTCCTGCGCCGGCCTGCCGAGGAAGCCGCGCCGACCGCCAAGCCGGCACCTGAAACTGCCGAGCCGATCCAGCCCGAGCCGGTTCCTGCCGAAGTGCCGCCGGTTCCGCTTGAGCCGGATGTGGTGCCCGCCCCGGAAACCCGCCCCGTACCCGAA
>JAEWFU010000411.1 GCA_023388675.1 Pseudomonadota bacterium
GCTCTCTAATCGGTTTTTGCGGGCAGGAAAAGAGCCAGAGCCAAAAAGGTAGCCACCGTCGCCCTCAATTGAAGACGATCCGGCCGATGATGTGGATACCGTCTTCGGTTGGCGCAACAATCACCGCTTCGCCTTCACGCGGAGTTACGCCGACAAGCGCCTCGACGTTTTCGGGATGTGTGACGAGTACGAGATTGCCGGACCCCGAATAGGCACGAATCAGCTCGATCACCTCTTGCTCGGCGATTTTTGCTGCTTCCTTGTCCTGGGAAGGCGGGTCCAGCGCGGCCATTTCCTCGACCAGCCCGTCGCCGAATGCGAAACTGGCCGTCTGGAGCGCGCGGCAATAACGGCTTGCATAGACCTGCTCCACGGGCTCGGCCCGTGCCGAGATCAGGGCACCGATGCGCCGTGCCTGCTGACGACCGCGGTCGGACAGATTCCGCTGGGTGCGGCAGTTTTCGACATCGAAATTGGCGGGATCGCCCGAACCCGGCGCGTTGGCGTGCACCAGGAACATCACCTGGCCCCCATTGCGCAGCAGCGCCCATCCGGCTTCGGTGGCGCTGGCTGGCGTGCCCGCCAACAGGAGAATGGCGGCGGCGATCGTTGCGAGACGGAGCATACGGTACCCTTTGTTGCTGCTTCCGATATAGGGACGGGATTGGCGCATGAAAGGCAAGCCGATGCTTTATGCCCATGGTTACAGTGCCGCAGCTTGCGGGGGCTGCGCAATTGCGCTACCGCCCGGGCATGTCTCCCGTCGTCGAAACCATCGCCTTTGTCTTCGGGCTGGTCGGGCTCGGCTATTGCGCGGGCTGGACCGGCCTGCTGCGACCGCAGGTTGGCGATGCGCTGACCGATTTCGCCATCGTCGTGGCGGTGCCGGCATTGTTGTTCCGCACAATGATCGACGTGGACTTTCACGGGACCGCGCCGTGGTCGCTGTGGCTCGCCTATTTCTCGGCGGTGCCGGTTGTGTGGGTTGCCGGGCACCTGGTTGCAACCCGCGGCTTCGGGCGGGAAGCGGCGGCGGGTGTGGTTGCCGGCATTGCCGCCTCGTTCTCCAACCTGCTGCTGCTCGGCATCCCGTTCATGCAAGGGGTCTTCGGCCGGCCCGGCATCGAGGTTCTTTCACTGGTGCTTTCCGTGCACCTGCCGATCATGATGGCGGCCTCCATCATCATGTTCGAGTGGGTGCGGCGGAGTGAGGGCAAGTCGTCCGACCCGGTGCGCGTGCTGCGGGACTTCTTGCGCAATCTCTTCACCAACCCGCTGATCATAGGCATTCTCGCCGGCCTTGCCTGGCGGATCACAGGCTTGCCTTTGCCTTCATTGGGTATGCGCTTCATCGACGCTTTCGCGGGCATCGCGGGCACGGTGGCGCTCTTCGCGATGGGACTTGGGCTGCGCAAGTTCGGCATCTCGGGCAACATCAAGCCGGCGCTGGCGCTCTCGTTCCTGAAACTCATGCTTCTGCCCGGCGTCGTGCTGGTCGCCGTGATCGCGATCGGCCTGCCGCCGCTGCCGGCGCAGGTGCTGGTGGTTGCCGCCTCGATGCCGACCGGCGTCAATCCCTATCTGATCGCGACGCGCTTCGGCACGGGCCAGGTTCTGGCGTCGAACACCATGACCATTTCCACCGCCTGCGCGATACTCACCACCAGTTTCTGGCTGACTGTGGCGCAGAGGTTTCTCGGGTGAAGCCTGGGTCGACCTATCGCGCCGATATCGAAGGTCTGCGAGCGATCGCAGTTCTGCTTGTCGTGCTGTTCCACGTCGATAAAAGCTGGAGTCCCGGCGGCTTCGTGGGCGTCGACGTCTTCTTTGTGATTTCGGGTTTCCTCATCACGGGCATTCTTGTCCGCGATCTCGATGCCGGCAGGTTTTCATACCGGGATTTCTACAGCCGCCGTATCCGGCGGATCATTCCTGCCATGCTTGTCGTCACGGCGGTCACGTGCGTGGCCGGCACGATCTTGCTGCTGCCGGACGATCTTGTGGATCTTTCCTGGTCCGCGGTGGCCACGGTTCTTTCCGCGGCCAACATCTATTTCACGTTGTTTCTCGACACGAGCTACTTCGCCCCGCAGAGCGACGCCCAGCCGCTCCTGCACATGTGGTCGCTTGGGGTGGAGGAGCAGTTCTATCTGCTTTGGCCGGCTTTCCTCGTTCTCGCATTCAGGTGGCGGAGCCGGCTAGTCGGGCTGCTGGCCGGTGTGGTGGTCGCCAGTCTTCTATGCAGCGCGGCATTGTTGCATTTCGGTCAGTTTTCCTGGGCGTACTACATGCTGCCGTCGCGGGCATTCCAGCTTGCTTTCGGTGGGCTCGTATTCGTGCTGACGTATCGCGCGCCGCTGGCGTTGAACGGCGTCGTGGCGGCGCTCGCGGCCGTCTGTGGATTGGCGCTCGTTATCGGCAGCGCGTTCTTGCTGTCCGAAGCCGACGCCTATCCCGGTCTCAACGCGATCCCCGTGACGCTCGGTACAGGGCTGCTGCTCGCCTGTGGGGCATACCCGCAACCTGTCGCGCGGCTTCTCGGTGTCGGACCGCTCCGGTTTGTCGGGAAAATCTCCTACTCGATGTATCTTTGGCACTGGCCGGTGCTGGCGTTTCAACGGTATTTTTCGCCGGACATTTCGCTCGAACAGAAGCTCGCATCCCTCGGTGTCATCCTTCTTGCTGCCTGGCTGTCCTACAGGTTTGTCGAGCAACCGTTCCGGTACGGGGCTCAACCTTTTCGATGGACGCTCCGGCGCTATTTCGTCGTGCCCGGCGCTGCGATCCTGGCCGTGGCGGCATTCCTGATAGCTTCTTCCGGCGTTGCACCGTGGATCGGCCAGGACCGGCTGGCGCGGATACAAAGCCCCGTAGCGCCGGCCTTCGCGTTTCCCTTCGTCTGTCAGGCCTCCGAGATCACGACGGAACTGACCTCAAGTGCGGATTGCGTTCTGGGCAAAGCCGGTAGCCCTTCAATTCTTCTCTACGGAGACTCGAATGCCGCCCATTATGTCGGCGCGCTGCGCGTGATCGCGGAGGCAAACGGGCTGACATTTCGGAACCTCGCGCACAGCTCATGTCCGCCGATAAAATCCGATCCGACGCGATTTACCTCTGCGCGGGATCGCGAGCCATGCATCGCCTCCCTTGCGGTTGCGGGCGAGGTTCTCGCCGAGTACCGGACAATCGTCATCGGCGCGGCCTGGGCGGCATACGACCACATGGATTCGCGAGCATTCCGGGAGGAGATTGCTTCCCACGTGGATAAATTGGTGAATGCGGGGAAAGCGGTCGTTCTTCTTGGACTGATCCCGAGGCAACCACGGTTTGACAGGGCATGCCTTGCCAAACGGGAGTTGTTGCCTCTGGTCGATTGCGATCACGTTCGGGTCAGAGAGCAGGTTCCCGAGATCAACCTGGTTCTCGAGCAGATCGCCTCGGAACATCCCCAGGTGTGGTATCTCGACCCTTATCCCGCATTATGCAGAAATGGCCGCTGCACGGCATATGATGGCGAAACACCGCTCTATTACGACTCCGGACATCTTTCCATGGCGGGGAGCGAGAAGGTCGGACAATTGTGGCTTCGTCAGGTCAGGGAACAATCGATCGAACCCTTGGTTAGAAGGGGAACGATTCCGCCGCCGGACTGAGCGCGCCGCTATTCGTGAAAGAGGCCTGCCCGAAAATGAACGGCTGGTGCGCCAGCAGGCGGGAGGCAGGCTGGAACCGCAGATCAAGGCGCCGATGCGCCACAAGGGAGAGACACCATGCTGCAGAAGACAAGCCATTTCATGCGCCAGGCCAATCTCATCGACGGCGAATGGGTGCAGGCCGATTCAGGTGCCGTCATCGACGTGATCAATCCGGCGACCGGGCAGAAGATAGGGACGGTGCCGAAGGCTGGACAAGCCGAGACACGCCGCGCCATCGAGGCGGCCGATGCCGCCTTCAAGTCCTTCAAAAGAACTTCGGCGCTCGAGCGCTCCAAGATGCTGCGCAAGCTGCACGATGCGATCATGGACAATCAGGATGCGCTCGCCGAACTGCTGACGATGGAGCAGGGCAAGTCGCTTACCGAGTCCAGGGGTGAAGTCGGCACGTCGGCCGCCTATGTGCTCTGGTTCGCGGAAGAGGCACGGCGGACCTATGGCGACGTCGTGCCAAGCCCGTGGGCAGACCGCCGGGTCATCGTCACCAAGGAGCCCGTCGGCGTCATCGCCGCGATCACGCC
>JAEWFU010000432.1 GCA_023388675.1 Pseudomonadota bacterium
CCCATTTCAGAATATCGGCATCCGGCTCCGCCATCAGCGCCTCATAGGCCGTCAACTCGCCATCGGTGAGCCGGCCGATCTCGCCGTCTGCGAAGCCGCCGAGGATAAGGTCCACCTCGCGCATGCCCCGATGCCAGGAGCGGAAGAGAGCCTTGCGGCGGCGAATGTCGAGATCGGCGCTGGACCGCGTTGTTCCGGTCATGATCGGGAAAACCCCAAGGGTCTGTGGAAAGCTATGGATGAATGGCGCATATAGCGGCTGGCGACGCCAATGTCAGCCTTTGCGGACACGGTCTGCCGACATATGGTCGGCCCATGCGCCCGTCCCTGCTCGATCCGCTGTTCGCACCTGTCACGACGCTCGACGGCGTCGGCCCGAAAGTGGCCGGCCTGATCGGCAACGTGGTGCCGATGGACACGGGCGGCCGCGAGGCGCGCGTCGGCGACCTGCTGTTCGTGCTGCCGCATTCGATGATCGACCGGCGCACGCGCTATCTGATCGCCGATGCGCCGGAGAGCGTCGTGGTCACTCTGGAGGTGACGATCGGCCGCCACCAGCCGCCCCCGCGCGGCAACCGCTCGGTGCCTTATCGCGTCTATGCCCATGACGAGAGCGACGAGATCGCCCTGACCTTCTTCCACGCCCGGCAGGACTGGCTGACCAAGGCCCTGCCGGAAGGCGAGCGCATGCTGGTTTCCGGCCGCATGGAATGGTTCAACGGCCGCCCCTCCATGGTCCATCCAGACCACATGGTGCCCGTGGCGCGCGCGGACGACCTGCCGCTGGTGGAGCCGGTCTATCCGCTGACGGCCGGGCTTTCGGGCAAGGTGCTTCGCCGCGCGATCCTCGGTTCCGTCGCCCGCCTGCCCGACCTGCCGGAATGGCTCGACGCGGAGTTGATGCGACGGCACAGTTTTCCCGCCATTCGCATGGCGCTGCATCGGCTGCACGAACCCGCCGACCCGCTCGACATCTCACCGGAAGGCGCGGCCTGGCGGCGGCTCGCCTATGACGAGTTGCTGGCGGGGCAACTCGCGCTGGCGCTGGTGCGGGCTCGCATCAGGCGAACGACGGGCCGGCCGCTCGTCGGTGACGGCAAGCTCGAGGCGGCGATCCGCGCCGCACTGCCCTATTCCCTCACCGGCTCGCAGGAAGCCGCGCTTGCGGAAATCCACGCCGACCTCGCCTCGCCCGATCGGATGCTGCGGCTGCTGCAGGGCGACGTCGGTTCGGGCAAGACGGTCGTCGCACTGCTCGCCATGGCGCGGGCGGCCGAAGCCGGTGGACAGGCCGCCCTCATGGCCCCGACCGAAATCCTCGCCCGCCAGCACCTCGCCACCATTGCCCCGCTGGCAGCGCGCGCCGGCTTGCGCGCGGTGGTGCTGACAGGGCGCGAGAAGGGCCGCGAGCGGGCGGAAATCCTTGCCGACATCGCATCCGGCGCGATCCATTTCGTGCTGGGCACCCATGCGCTGTTCCAGGAAAGCGTGGTCTTCCACGATCTCGCGCTGGCGATCATAGACGAGCAGCATCGGTTCGGCGTCCACCAGCGTCTAGCGATCTCGGCCAAGGGCGAGGCCGTCGACATGCTGGTGATGACCGCGACGCCGATCCCGCGCACGCTGGTGCTCACCGCCTTCGGCGACATGGACGTGTCGCGGCTGACCGAAAAGCCGGCCGGCCGCCGGCCGATCCAGACGGTGACGCTGTCGCTGGAGCGGCTCGGCGAACTGGTGGAGCGCATGCGCAACGCCGTCGCGGAGGGCCAGAAGGTCTACTGGATCTGCCCGCTGGTGGAAGAATCCGAGGAGGTGAAGCTGATGTCGGCGGAAGACCGCTTTGCCAGCTTGCAGCCGGTCTTCGGGGAAAAAGTCGGCCTGATCCATGGCCGTATGAACGGTCGCGACAAGGACGAAGCGATGCGCGCCTTCAAGGCGGGCGAGACGCGGCTGCTGGTCGGCACGACGGTGGTCGAGGTGGGCGTGGATGTTCCGGACGCCACCATCATCGTCATCGAGCACGCCGAGCGCTTCGGCCTTGCGCAGCTGCACCAGTTGCGCGGTCGCGTCGGGCGCGGCGACAAGCCGTCGACCTGCGTGCTCCTCTACAAGGAGCCGCTCGGCCTCGTCGCCAAGCAGCGGCTATCGGTGATGCGCGAGACGGAAGACGGATTCCGCATCGCCGAGGAAGACCTGAAGCTGCGCGGCGAAGGCGAATTGCTGGGCACGCGCCAGTCGGGAACGCCGGGGTTCCGCGTGGCGCGGCTCGACCACCATTCCGACCTCTTGGAGATCGCGCGCGACGACGCGCGTCTCATGCTCGAGCGCGATCCCGACCTGCGCTCCCCCCGCGGCGAAGCACTGCGGGTCCTCCTCTACCTCTACGGCCGCGACGACGCCGTGCGCCTGCTCAGGGCGGGGTAGTCGGCGACGCCGGAGCCGCCCCTCATCCCCCTGCCGGGACCTTCTCCCCGTAAACGGGGAGAAGGAAAGACGGCCGCACCCTTCGCTATTCCTGCCACATGTGTGATTGGCGAAGACAGCTCTCCTCTCCCCGTCCACGGGGAGAGGATGCCGGCAGGCAGGTGCGGGGCGGCGCGAACACCAGAAGAATAAGCTGCGCCCTACTCCACCGTCACCGACTTTGCGAGGTTGCGCGGCTGGTCGACGTCGGTGCCCATGAACACCGCCGTATAGTAGGCCAGCATCTGGATCGGCAGCGAATAGACGATCGGCGAGATGATCTCCGGCACGTCGGGCACGATGATGGTGT
>JAEWFU010000456.1 GCA_023388675.1 Pseudomonadota bacterium
TCCTTCGAATCTTTGCAAATCCGATGGAATCACAGCCAAGCCAGATCACTCACCTCTTTTTCGGTCAGGCTCTGAGGTGCGAGCCCCCGGGTCTTGCCTTCGGCAAGCCCGAGGACAGGCTCCGCGAACCTCGAAGGACGCACTTACGAGAATGCCGACAGCCACTCAGTCGGCCGTCAGGATTTTCTCGATTTCGTCGATCGTATGGTTCGTCAGGGTTTTGGACACTTCGGCAACCAGGCGTTCCTCGACCTCCTTGTGGAGTTCCTTGCGGACTTCGCCCATGACCATCGGTGGCGCGACGATCACGAGCCGCTTGTAATCGCCTCTGTGCGCGGCCTTGTAGAGCCGCTCGGCAACCTCTTTCGCGAACCGTTCCTTCTCGATCCGGTGCCAGTCGGTCTCCTCCACGGCGCTGCGGTGAACATTGGGCCCGTCGTTGAAACGTCCGGGCCTGTCGGTGCCCTGTTCGTGGGTCGGCGGATTGTCGTCGTGCATCTCACGGAACACTTCCAGATTGGGATATTTGGCGTCGCCTTCATTGCGAAGAAACAGCGCCTTCTCGCCATCCGCAACGACCACCCATGCATCGTGCTCCAGCTTGATTCCCGGCATTTCCTGCTCCTTTCGCTCTGGTTGTTCGTTGATCGTTCAACGCATGCAGACGGTGGCACGTTCCGTGTGATCCCCGGTTTGATCCGTATCAGGAGTAAAACTTTGCGCGTCGCTCCTGCATCGCGAAAAAGCGATTGCCCGGCGCTCGACGCCAAGCGAGGCTGTTTCTTCTGAAAATCGGCCGTTGCAGCGAGAATTCGGTCATGGTCGAGACGCTGCCACAAACCCGCAACACGCGCCTGAGCGCCTTCCCCGTCTTCATGCGGGTCGAAGGGCGCACTGTCGTCATCGTCGGCGACGGCGACGAAGCGCTCGCCAAGGCGCGCCTGCTCGGCCAGTCGACGGCAGCGATCCACATCGTCGCCGAGGCGCCGGAGCCGGCCCTTGAGCAGTGGGCCGCCGCCAACGGCGCGGAGATAATCCGCGAGACCTGGAAGCCGGCCCATTTGGCAAACGCGGTGCTTGTCTTTGCCGCGACCGGCGATGAAGGCCGCGACGCGACCATCGTTGCCGATGCGCGTCGCGCCGGTGTTGCGGCCAATGCGGTCGACCGTCCCGAACTCTGCGATTTCTACACTCCGGCTCTCGTCAACCGCGCGCCCGTTGCGGTCGCCATCGGCACGGAAGGCGCGGGCCCGGTGCTGGCGCAGATGATACGCAGCCGTATCGACCGGATGCTGTCGCCGTCGCTGGGTGCGCTGGCCTCGCTGGCGACGCTTTATCGCGAGGCCGCCGAGCGGCAGGTGCCCAAGGGCGCGCCGCGCCGTGCCTTCTGGAAATTCTTCTTCACCGGCGCGACGGCCCGCGCGCTCGACGCCGGTGACGAGATTGGCGCCCATCGGGCCGCGCAGTCTCTGTTGCAGGACAAGGGCCAAGCCGACGGTCACGTGGCGCTGGTCGGCGCGGGGCCGGGCTCCGAGGACCTGATCACGCTGCGCGCGCACCGGCATCTCATGGAAGCGGATGTCATCGTCCACGATGCGCTGGTGCCGGAGGCCGTGATCGCTCTTGGCCGGCGCGACGCCGACCGTATCGCGGCGGGCAAGCGCAAGGGCTGCCATTCCAAGACGCAGGCCGAGATCAACCACCTGCTCGTCGAGCTGGCGCAGGTCGGCAAGCGGGTGGTGCGGCTCAAATCAGGCGACCCGCTGGTGTTCGGACGCGCCGGCGAGGAGATGGCGGCGCTGCGTGCAGCCGGCGTCTCCTACGAGGTCGTTCCGGGCGTCACCTCGGCTTTCGCCGCAGCGGCCGATTTCGAGCTGCCGCTGACCCTGCGCGGTGTTTCATCCTCCCTCGTCTTTACGACCGGCCACGATCTGAAAGGCAAGTCGCTGCCCGACTGGGCGCGGCTCGCGATCGATGGCGCGACGGTTGCCGTCTACATGGGCCGCAGCAATGCCGCGGACGTGGCTGGCCGGCTGGCTGCTGCCGGGCTCTCGCCCGACACGGCAGTCGCTGTCGTGGAGAACGCCAGCCTCGGGCATCGACGCCTGTTCCACGGCACGCTGGCCGACCTGCCCGCGCTGCAGAAGCGCACTGACCTTGCCGGACCTGTGATGACGATCATCGGCGACGTTGTTGCCGGCGCGAATTTCGACAAATCCGAACCGCTCGCCGCGCAGGTCGGCGTCGCGGTGACGGCCTGATATGCACGAGAGGACGTTGCGATGAAGATACTGACGGCAAACAGGCTTTCCGACGGCGAGGCGGTATGGCTGGCAGCCGACCATTCCTGGTCGGAAACCATCGACACTGCAGAGCTTGCCCGGGATACCGCGACCGAGGAAAGGCTGCAGTGCACCGGCAAAGCCGCGTTTCTGAAGAACGAGGTTGTCGACGTGGACCTGATCGACGTCGAGATCGTCGACGGCGCGATCCGGCCGCTTCGTCTGCGCGAGCGTATCCGCGCCGCCGGCCCCACCAACCGCATCGACCTGGGCAAGCAGGCACGCCCCGAAATCGCAGTCGCCGCCTGATCGAACCGGCGGCCGTCCCCCGCGCAAGGACAGCCCAGCATGTATCGCTACGACGAATTCGACCACGGCTTCGTGAAGGCCCGCGTCGCCGAGTTCCGAGACCAGGTCGACCGGCGGCTCGCCGGCGAGATCACGGAGGACCAGTTCAAGCCTCTGCGGCTCATGAACGGCGTCTATCTCCAGCTCCACGCCTACATGCTGCGCGTTGCGATCCCCTATGGCACGCTGAATGCCCGCCAGATGCGCGTGCTTGCCCACATCGCGCGCAAATACGACAAGGGTTACGGCCATTTCACCACGCGCCAGAACATCCAGTACAACTGGCCGGCGCTCGCAGACATTCCCGCGATCCTCGATGATCTGGCGTCGGTCGAGATGCACGCGTTGCAGACCAGCGGCAATTGCATCCGCAACGTCACCGCAGACCATTTTGCCGGTGCCGCCGCGGACGAGGTGGCGGACCCGCGCCCCTATGCGGAAATCCTGCGGCAGTGGTCGTCCGTGCATCCGGAATTCTCCTATCTGCCGCGCAAGTTCAAGATCGCGGTCACCGGCGCGGAGCGCGACCGCGCGGCCATCCAGGTCCACGACATCGGCCTGCATCTGAAGCGCAATGCGCAAGGTGAACTCGGCTTTGCCGTCTATGTCGGGGGCGGTCAGGGCCGCACGCCGATGATCGCCAAGAAGATCAGGGACTTCCTGCCCGAGGCCGACCTGCTCGCCTATACGACCGCGATCCTGCGGGTCTACAACCTGCACGGCCGTCGCGACAACAAGTTCAAGGCGCGCATCAAGATTCTCGTCCACGAGACCGGGACCGAGGAACTGACCGGCTGGGTCGAGAAGGAATTCGCGGCGCTGAAAGACAGCGAACTGACGCTGCCGGAGGCGGACATCCGCGCCATCGACGCCTATTTCGCGCCGCCGCTGCTGCCGGTGCGCCC
>JAEWFU010000049.1 GCA_023388675.1 Pseudomonadota bacterium
GATGAAAGGCGCACCCCGGGGGCCGCGCGCTGATCGGCGGCGGCGAACCGGGAATGGCGGTGAGCCTGGCGACCCGCACATCCGGTTGCGGCAGGCTCTCAAGCAGCCCTCTCGTGTAGGGATGACGCGGCGCTGCAAACACGTCGTCGACCAAGCCACGCTCCACGACCCGTCCGGAATACATGATCGACAGGCTGCGCGCGGCACCCGCCACCACACCGAGATCGTGCGTGACCAGAACGATGCCGACGCCCTTGTCGCGACGCAGCCGCTCCAGCAGTTCCATGATCTGCGCCTGGATCGTTACGTCCAGCGCGGTCGTGGGCTCGTCTGCGATCAGCAGATCGGGCTCGTTGGCCATCGCCATCGCAATCACGGCGCGCTGGCGCATGCCGCCGGAAAATTCGTGGGGGTACTGGGTGGCTCTCCGTTCGGGTATCGGGATTGCGACCAGCCGCAGCAGCTCGACGGCCTGCTCGCGCGCCTGCGTCCGCCCGACCTGCGGTTTGTGGATACGGATCGCCTCGGCGATCTGGTCACCGACCGTCAGCAACGGGTTCAGCGCCGTCATCGGATCCTGAAAGATGTAGCCGATGCGGGCGCCACGTATCCTGCGCATCTGGCGATCGCTCAGCCCGACAAGCTCGCGCCCGTCGAGCCTGATGGAGCCCGAAAGCCGTGCGCCCGGCGACAGCAGGCCCATCACGGCCAGCATGGTCACGCTCTTGCCCGAGCCGGATTCGCCGACGACGCCATGCAGTTCGCCCGCGTTGACCGTAAGGTCGACGCCGCTGACCGCCTCAAGCGCTTCGCCATGGCGGCTCGCGAAGGCAACGCTGAGATCGCGTATCTCGAGAAGCGGCGCGGTCATTTCGACCTCGGATCGAGGAAGTCGCGCAGGCCGTCGCCAAGGAAGTTGAAGCCGAGCACGATGGAAAGGATGGCGATGCCCGGCCCCGCCGCGATCCACCAACGGTAGAAATGCAGCGCACCGTCCGAGATCATCTGGCCCCATTCCGGCGTCGGCGGCACTGCGCCCAGGCCGATGAAGGACAGGCTCGCGGCCAGCAGCACCACTTGGCCAAAATCCATCGTGGCATTGACGATGATCGGGCTCCAGCAAAGCGGCAGGATGTGTTTTGTCAGCACGCGCGGTCTGGTGGCCCCGGCCGCGATCGCGGCCTCGACGTGCTCGCGTTCGCGTACCGACAGCACCTGGGCCCGCATCAGCCGGGCGTAGATCGGCCACCAGACGATCACCATGGCGATCGAGGCATTGCCGAGGCCCGGCCCCAGTGCGGCCGTCACCGCCATGGCGAGCAAGATCGGCGGAAACGAAAGCGTCACGTCGACCAGCCGCATGATGATGCTGTCGACAAAGCCACCGACGAAGCCGGCGATCGCCCCGAGCGTTCCGCCGATGACCACGGCACAGAAGATCACCAGCGCGGCAATCGGCAAGGAATGGCGGACCCCGTAGAGCGTGCGCGTCAGCACGTCGCGTCCAAGCGCATCGGTGCCCAGCCAGTGCGAGGCGTTGGGCGGCTGGAAACGTCCACCCGCAAGCATGGTCGGATCGTAGGGCGCCCATAACGGTATGGTTATGCCGACGACGACCCACAACAGGACGATGATCCCACCGAAGACGACGGGCAGCGTCGCCCAGTGCGGCAGGATAGCCCGCCGCCCGGCGTTGCGCGTCACGGCGGCGCTCATGAACTCTCCTGCTGCGAGAGTTTCACCCGTGGATCGACCAGCGCATAGGCGATGTCGGTCAAAAGGTTGGAGATGAGGAAGGCAGCACCCCCGACGATGGTGACTCCGACGATCGCCGGATGGTCGAGGCCCCGCGCCGCCGCCACCGCATAGGAACCGATGCCCGGCCAGGAGAAGATGGTTTCGGTCAGGATCGCGCCGGTGATCAGATAGGCAAAAGAGAAGCCGAGGATCGTCAGCGTCGGCAGCATGGCGTTGCGCAACGCATGATGGATCAGTACCCGAAGCGGCCCGGCCCCCTTGGCGCGCGCCGCAAGGATGTATTCCTGGCTGAGAACGTCGAGCATCGAGGCGCGCACCATCCGCGAGACAATGCCGGTAACGGTCCAGCCGAGCACGCTGGCCGGCAGGACGAGGTGCAGGAGTACGCTGCGGAACCCGGCCCAGTCGCCCGCCAGCAGCGCATCGACGGTGTAGAAGCCGGTGACGAAAGGCGGAGCGACGGCACGGGTGTCGATACGCCCCGGCCCCGGCAGCCAGCCGAGCTGGACCGAGAAGATGAAAAGGACGAGCAGGCCGGACCAGAAGACCGGCGCCGACGCGCCGACGAGTGCGAAGAGCCTGGCGATATTGTCGATCGGCCCGTCCCGGAAGCGCGCCGCCAGCACGCCCAGCACGACACCGAATATCGTGCCGAGAAACATCGCCGCGATCACCAGCTCCAGCGTCGCGGGCAGGCGCACCATCAGGTCCTGCGCGACCGGCTGCCGGGTGCGGAAGGACGTACCCATATCCCCGGTGACGAGGTTGCCGAGATAGATCAGGTAGCGCTCGGGCAGCGAGCGATTGAGCCCCCACCGCTCGCGCGCCGCCTCGACAACCGTGGGATTGTTCATCTGTCGCTCGCCGATGATCGATGTCAGGGGATCGGCGGCTGTAAAGTAGGTCAACAGGAAGGCGACCGTTATCACCCCCAGCAGCAGCAGGGGCATCGCGATGAGACGCCTGACGATATATGTCGTCATCCCGATGCCCCTTTGCAGGTCATGCGTTACTTGCGGCCGATCTCCGCCAGCGGCAGGTTGCAGCACGCGCTGTAGCGTACGCCTTCGATCTCGCTGCGGTAAGCCAGAATGAGGTTGGGGCTCACCACCGGCACGATGATGCGGTCCTTGATCATCTCAAGCGCGATCTCGTGGTAGAGCCGATTCATCTCGTCGCCGGAGGCAGCGAGCGCCTGCTGGAAGAGCTCGACCTCACGCTCGTTGACGAGATCGGCCTTGCCCTGCCCGCTGGCGTTCCGCTCCCAGTAGGTGTCAGGCAACATGCCGAAGAACTGCACATACTGGGCCGAGCCGTAATAGTCGGGCGCATAGAAGCGCGCGCTGAACGGAATGCCCGGATTGGCGATCTGCTCGCGCCACACGGCCGAAGCCACCGGCTGGATATTGATCTTCACGTTGATGCGCGCCAGATCCTGCTGGATCTTCTGCATCAGCAGCGTCAGGTCGACGCCATAGACGTTGAGGGAAGCCACCGTAATGTCGAGCGTGAAGCCGTCTTCCAGCCCTTTCGAGGCAAGGATCTCACGTGCCTTGTCGAGGTTTTCCTCCGGCATCGGCAGGCCTTCCGTACCCGGGAAGCCATTGGGGATCGGAGAAGCCTGAAGCTCGCCCTCGCCGCCGACGGTGAAGTCGATAGCGCCCTGGTAGTCGATCGCGTAGGCGAGCGCCTGCCGCACCTCCAGATCGAGCATGTCGCCGCCTTCGGCACCGGGCGAGAACATCACGTAGATGAAGTTGTAGGACGGCACGGTCTCGATCGTGATGTCGGGCGAATTGATCGTCGAAGCCGTATCGGGGTCGACCTGCATGGCGATGTCGGCGCCCCCGCTCTGCAGCATCTGCGCCTGGGATACGGCATCGGCGACGTGATCGATAACGATCTCGCCGATCGGCGGCGCATCCCCCCAGTAGTTCTCGTTCACGCGGAAGCGCAGCTCGTCGTCGGGCCTGT
>JAEWFU010000094.1 GCA_023388675.1 Pseudomonadota bacterium
GCCATGTTGATGATCTTGCCGCCCTTGCCGCGCGCGATCATCGTCCGGGCGACGGCCTGCATGGTGAACAGCGCGCCGGCGACATTGACGGCAAACAGGCGATCGTAGCTGTCGCGGCTGATGTCGACGATCGGCGCCATATCGAACAGGGCGGCGTTGTTGACGAGGATGTCGATGCCGCCGGCATGCTTCTCGGCAGCCTTGACCGCCTCATCGATGGAGCTTTGGCGGGTCACATCGAGCTGGAGCGCGTAGGCAGCGTCGCCGATCTGGCGGGCGGTCTCACTGGCCCTTTCGAGATCGATGTCGGCGATGGCGACCGTCGCGCCCTCTCTGACATAGGCCTCCGCGAAAGCACGGCCGATCCCGCGCGCTGCGCCGGTTATCAGCGCCGACTTGCAAGCCAGACGCCCCATCAGATCGCGGCCCCGGCAGCGTCGAAGCGATGAATCTTCGTCGGCTCGGGCGTGAGCCAGACCGCATCGCCGTGGTGCACCGTGAACTCGCCATCCGCGCGCGCGGTGACCTGACCGACGCCCTCGACCTGGATGTGCAGGAAGGTGTCCGAACCCAGATGCTCGGCGACGCCGACGACCCCCTTCCAGGCGCCCTCGGTGGTCGAGAGCCTGATATGTTCGGGGCGCACGCCGATGGTCGTTGCGTCGCGCCTGGCAGCTTCCTCGCCGGTGAGGAAATTCATCCGCGGCGAACCGATGAAACCCGCCACGAACAGGTTGCGGGGCGAACGATAGAGATCGAGAGGCGAGCCAACCTGCTCGATGTTGCCCGCATTCAGCACCACGATCTTGTCGGCCATCGTCATCGCTTCGACCTGATCGTGGGTGACATAGATCATGGTCGTCTTGAGCTGCTGGTGCAGCTCGCTGATTTCCAGCCGCATCGTTCCACGCAGGGCGGCGTCCAGGTTGGAGAGCGGCTCGTCGAACAGGAAGGCCGACGGCTGGCGCACGATGGCGCGGCCAATGGCGACACGCTGGCGCTGGCCGCCTGAAAGCTGGCCCGGACGCCGTTCGAGATAGGCGGTCAGGTTCAGCGTCTGCGCCGCAGCCCGCACCTTGACGTCGATGGTTTCCTTGTCTGCCTTCGCCATCTTCAGCGGAAAGGCGATGTTGTTGTAGACGCTCATATGCGGATAGAGCGCATAGGACTGGAACACCATCGCCAGGCCACGCTTGGCCGGCGCCTCGCCCGTCATGTCAGCGCCGTCGATCAGGATGGTGCCGGAAGTGGTGTCTTCCAGCCCTGCGATCAGCCGCAGCAGCGTGGACTTACCGCACCCAGAGGGGCCGACGAAGACGACGAACTCGCCGTCCGAAATTTCAAGGTCGATGTCGGGGATGATGATCGTCGCCCCGAAAGCCTTGTGCACGTTCTTGAGCGTGATGTTGCCCATGGCTTCCTCCGGAACCCTATTTGACCGCGCCGAAGGTGAGCCCGCGCACGAGCTGGCGCTGCGAGAACCAACCCATGATGAGGATCGGGGCGATGGCGAGCGTGGACGCCGCCGAAAGCTTGGCCCAGAACAGGCCCTGCGGACTGGAAAAGGAGGCGATGAACGCCGTCAGCGGAGCCGCGTTCGCCGCCGAAAGACGGATCGACCAGAATGCCTCGTTCCAGGCGAGGATGATGTTGAGCAGCATGGTCGAGGCGATGCCCGGCACAGCCATCGGCGTCAGCACATAGACGATCTCGCCCATGAGGGTTGCGCCGTCCATGCGCGCGGCCTCAAGAATCTCGCCGGGGATTTCGCGGAAATAGGTGTAGAGCATCCACACCACGATCGGCAGGTTGATGAGCGTGAGGACGACTGTCAGGCCAATCCTCGTGTCGAGCAGGCCGGTATCGCGAAAGATGAGGAACATCGGCACCAGGACGCCGACGGCCGGCATCATCTTGGTCGACAGCATCCACATCAGGATGTCCTTGGTCCGCCGCGTCGGCGAGAATGCCATCGACCATGCGGCCGGGATGGCGATCAGCAGCGCGATCAACGTCGAGCCCAGCGATATGATCACCGAGTTGAGGAACGGCTTGAAATAGTCTCGCTGGGTCTGAACCTCGACATAATTCTCGAGGGTGCCGGAGGGGATCAGGCTGATGCCGGCGATCGCCTCGGGCTCGGTCTTCAGCGAGGTGACGACCATGTAGAAAATGGGAAAGAAGATCACCAGCGCCACCACCCAGGCGGCGGCGGTTGCGACCCACTTGCGGCGTGTCGAGACTGCGCGTGCCATGTCGTCTCTCCCTTACCTGTCCAGGTTGCGGCCGACGGCGCGCATCAGGAAGATGGCGACGATGTTGGCAAGAACGACCGCGATCACGCCTCCCGCCGATGCGCCGCCGACGTCGTAGGACAGAAGCGCCGTGCGGTAGATCAGGAAGGCGAGGTTGGTGGTGGCGTAGCCGGGGCCGCCATTGGTGGTGACGAGAATCTCGGCGTAGACGGCGAGCAGGAAGATCGTCTGGATCAGGATCACAACCGTGATCGCCCGCGCCAGATGCGGCAGGGTCAGATACCAGAAACGATTGACGAAGTTGGCGCCGTCCATCTCGGCAGCCTCCTTCTGCTCCTCGTCGAGCGACTGCAGGGCCGTCAGCAGGATCAGGGTCGCGAACGGCAACCATTGCCAGGCAACGATGATGATGACCGAGGTGAGCGGATATTGAGCGAACCAGTCGACCGGCTGGAGACCGAGGAAGCGCGAGACATCGGCCAGCACACCGTAGCCGGGGTGCATGATCATGTTCTTCCAGATCAGCGCCGCGACCGGCGGCATCACGAAGAAGGGCGAGATGACCAGGATGCGCACGATGCCCTGGCCGAAGATCGGCTGGTCGAGCAGAAGGGCCAGCGCGATGCCACCGACGATGGTGATGAACAGAACGCCGACGACGATGAAAAGCGTATTGACGATCGCCTGATAGAAGGCCGGATCGGTGTAGAAGTAGACGTAGTTGAAGAAGCCGGCGAAGCCGCGCATGGCCGGGTTCAGCATGTTGTAGTTCTGGAACGAGTACCAGATCGTCATCGACAGCGGCACGATCATCCAGACCAGCAGCAGAACGACGGCGGGAGCCATCATCAGGCGGGCAAGCGTTCTGGTTTGTCGCGTGGCCATGGCAGGGTCCCTTGCTGGGTTCCTGTTCCGTATCGTTCGGCGAGATTTGCCGGAAAGTGCGTCCTTCGAGGCTCGCTGCGCTCGCACCTCAGGATGAGGGCTGCAGTGCATCAGACCCGCAGGCGGTTGGCTCGATCAACCCACCTCCCTCATCCTGAGGTGTGAGCGCAGCGAGCCTCGAAGGACGCATGATCTTCCGAAAGGGCGGCCGCCCGACCGAAGCCGGACGGCCAGGCTTCGGGAGGAAGCCTATTTGATGTAGCCGGACCGGGTCATTTCGCGGGTCGCCACGTTCTGCGCCTGCGCAAGCGCATCATCGACCGAGGTCTGGCCGGCGAGGGCGGCAGAGAAGAGCTGGCCAACCGTGGTACCGAGCCCCTGGAACTCGGGGATCGCGACGAACTGGCCACCCGTATAGGGCACCGGCTTGACCGACGGCTTGGTGATGTCGGCGGCATTCATGGCCGCGAGGGTCGGCTCCGCGAAGGGCGCGGCTTCCTTGTAGGCCTCGTTCTGATAGAGCGAGGTGCGGGTGCCGGGCGGTACGTTCGCCCAGCCCTCTTTCTCCGCGACCAGCTCGGTATAGGCCTTGTTCGTCGCCCAGGCGATGAAGGCCTGCGCGGCGTCGGCCTTGGTCGAACTCGCCGGCACCGCCAGGTTCCACGACCACAGCCAATGACCGTGATTGCCGTTGCCCGTGTCGGGGAAGATCGCGTAGCCGACCTTGTCGGCAACCGTGGAGTCTTCCGGATTGGAGACGAAGGATGCCGCAACGGTGGCGTCCATCCACATGGCGCACTTGCCCTGCTGGAAGAGCGTCAGGTTCTCGTTGAACCCGTTGGACGATGCGCCCGACGGGCCGGCCTCGTTCATCAGGTCGACGTAGAACTGGAAGGCTTCCTTCCATTCCGGCTGGTCGAACTGGGGCTGCCAGTTCTCGTCGAACCAGCGGCCGCCATAGGAGTTCACCAGCGCGGTGATGAAGGCCATGTTCTCGCCCCAGCCGGCCTTGCCGCGCAGGCAGATGCCGTTCACGTCGGGGTTGTCCGCCTTGATCTTGCGGGCAGCCTCACCGATGAATTCCCAGCTCGGAGATTCAGGCATTTCGAGGCCGGAACCCTCGAACAGGTCGGTGCGGTACATGATCATCGCCGACTCGCCGTAGAACGGCGCCGCATAGAGCTTGCCGTCCACGGACAGGCCGCCGCGGATGGCGGGCAGCAGGTCGTCGACGTCGTAGTCGTCGCCAAGGCCGTTGAGTTCGAGCAGCCAGCCCTGCTTGGCCCAGATCGGCACTTCGTAGTTGCCGATGGTCATCACGTCATACTGGCCGCCGCTGGCGGCGATGTCGGTGGTGACGCGCTCGCGCAGAACGTTCTCCTCCAGCGTCACCCACTGCAGCTCAATGTCCGGATGCTTGGCCGTGAAGTCCTCGGCGAGCCGCTGCATGCGGATCATGTCGCCGTTGTTGACTGTCGCAATGGTGATCGTCTCGGCAAGCGCGGCGCCCGACAGGACGACGACGGAACATGCGCCGAGCAGCGCAGATCTCAGTTTCATGGATATCCTCCCTAGAACCATGATGAGCAATTGCTAGATGGTTGGGCAAATATTCGATTTAGCTCGACGAAAGTCAAGCCAGATTCGATGCTGCGGCGCAGCATCGAATCCGACGCGTCAGGCAACTCGATCCGGGATTACGTCAATCCGATTGTGATGCTGCGGCCTCGGCCAGGATCCACGAACGGAAGGCGCTGATCTTCGGCAGGTTACGACGACCTTGCGGATAGACCAGCCAGAAGCCGGCATCGTCCGCGCAGACAAGATCGAAGGGCTGGACGAGACGGCCCGAGGCGAGTTCGCTGGTGAAAAAGAAGGGGGTGAGCATTGCCACGCCTTGTCCGGCCGTCGCGGCGCGGGCTTCGTTCGCCTGCGAGCCCATCTCGTTCTGGGGCCTGTTCTTCAGCGCGTCGGGCGAGAGGCCGGCAGCCGTGAGCCATTGCGTCCACCATGGATCGGTCGGCGTCAGGATCGGCAGGCGCAGCAAATCGGCAGGCTCCGTCACCCCGCCGATCGAGGCTGCGAGTTCGGAGCTCAGCATCGGGGTAAAGACCGCCGGCAACAGCGGATGGGCGGCAAGGCCAGGCCAGTTGCCCTCGCCGACGCGGATCGCCAGGTCCACGTCCTCCCGACTGAAGTCGACATAGCGCGGCGACGTTTCCAGTCGGACAGCGATCGACGGATTGGCAAGCTGGAACAGGCCGAGCCTCGGCGCCAGCCAGTTGGTCGCAAATGTCGGCACGGTGCTAATCGTCAGCTTGCCGGCGGCATTCTCACGCGTCTTGTCGAAGGCAGCGGCGAGGATGTCGAGCGCCTGCGTCGATGCCGCTGCCAAACGCAGCCCGGTCTCCGTCAACTCGACCTGGCGGGGTCGGCGCAGAAAAAGCGGCGTACCCGCGCGATCCTCCAGCGCCTTGATCTGATAGCTCACCGCGGCCTGCGTCATGCCGAGCTCCTCCGCAGCGCGCGTGAAGCTGCCATGACGGGCAGCAGCCTCGAAAACCTTCACGGCAGCCAATGGCGGCAGGCTTCGATACATAAGTACCCCTTATGCGAGATAATCGACGTTTTGTTGGATTTTAGCGCCTTTCTGGCCGATCTGAAACAGCGGTGCATAAAACTGCTTCAGGGAAACAGGATCATGGCTGCGATAGATACCGGAACACGACGTGCCGGATGCACGAAATCAGGCTGGTTCGCTCTGGCCCTCGCCGTCCTCTCACGGCTGGCGCACAGAAAAGCGATTAGAGCAGAAGCCCGCCACCTCTCGGAGCACATGAAAAGGGATATCGGCCTGATAGACAGCGCCGACCCACGGAAGCGAGGCTAGCCCTACATGGCGAGAAGGGCAGCCGCCGTACGTTCGTCGGTGATCAGGCCGTTGACGAGGCGACCGCTGACAGCGGCGAAGATGCCCGGCAGCTTTCGTTCGCCCATGGCGAGCGCGATCACCTCGGAAGAATCCCGCGAGGGGATCGGGGTCGAGGCCACGCGGTCATTGATCACGTCCTCTACCGGCCTTCCTTTGCTGTCGAACGCCCAACCGACAATCTCAGCGACGGCGCCGGCTTCGCGCAACGCCTCAAGCTCGTCCTTCGAGATGAACCCATCCTGATAGAGCGGAGCCTCCGGCCCGAGATCGCCGACTCCGACGAAGGTGACGTCGGCCTGCGCGGCAAGTGTCATGGTTGCCCGGATGAGTTCCTGCCCGTGCAGCAGTTCGCGCTCTTCCGGCGACGATGCGATTACCGGCAGCGGCATCGGAAATGAGCGCGACTTGACCTTGTCGGCCATCGTGAAGACGACGTTGTAGAAAGCAGCCGAACCGTCCGGCGCAATGTTTCCGGTCAGCGACACGACCTTGTGCTGCTGGCATTCCATGGCCGGCAACTTTTCGATGGCCGCCTTCAGCGTGCGTCCCGTGCCGAGCGCCATCACGATCGGCTCCGACGACGACAGCCGCTTCTCGATCTCTGCGGCAGCGGCTTCCGCCACACCCAGTATCGTCGAGGCCGATCCCGGATCGCTGGGCACCACTTCGACAAGATCAAGTCCAAACCGCTCGCGCAGCCGGGATGCCAGTTCGAGGCAGTTGGCGATGGGGTGATCGATGCGCACCTTCACCAGCCCCTCGGAAACGGCCAGCGAAACGAGGCGCTGGGCCGACTGCCGCGACACGCCGAGCTTGGCAGCAATCTGGTCCTGCGTGTTGCCGGCAACATAATAGAGCCAACCGGCGCGGGCCGCATCGTCGAGCCTAGATGAGGGGGTATCGCGAACTGTGCTCATGGGTACCTGCGTCGGATCGGCGAGAGCCAGACGATCGCCGCGCCGCAGCGATCAACTCTGGCGACAGGAGCACGCACAGTCAACCGGCGCCTGAAAGCAGGTCCACGTACGGTCAGTCGTTGTCGCGGACGACCAATACGGATGTCTTCGAGTGACGGACCACACGCGCCGCGTTCGGCCCGATGAGGTAGTCTTCCGGCCCCTCGCGTCCGGCAGCGAGCACGATCAGGTCGGCCTTGACCACCCCGGCATAGTGCAGGATCTGGCGATAGATCGAACCATGGCCGACGATGTGGCGGTGCTTGACCTCGGCCGGCACATGCTTGCCGGTGAACTCGTGCAGTGCCTTGTTGGCATGGTCGATGGCCTCCTGTTCGTGCTCCTTGGGAAAGAAGCCACCGACGATGGAGAGGCCGTAGTCGGGCACCACGGTCATTACGTGCAGCGTTGCACCGAAAAGCCTGGCGTAGTCCACAGCCGTTCCGATAGTGCGTGCCTCGTTTTCAGCGTCGCCGAGATCGACCGAGACCAGGATGTTGCTGTACATGGTCGTATCTCCCTACGTAGTCTTCGGATTGCCGAACAGCGTGCCGCCACGACGGCGCTGTGTGAAGACGACGAGGCCGAACAGCAGCAGCGCCGGAACGTAAAAGACCTCGCGCGGCATCCGCTCGGCGGTAACCTCGATCGCAGTGACCTGTACCGGCCGGTCGGGATCATAGAAATCCATGTTCGACAGGGTGCGGCCGGCAAGGCTGTTCATGTCGAGCGGCTCGTCGAGAATCGCCTTTTCGTCCTGAATGCTGACGTTCATTCCCATCGCACGCTCGAAACGGGCTTCACCGCTTTCGCCCTGGGGGCCGAGATCGAATGCCATGGTGCGCTCGACCAGCCTGTCGGGATTGTCGAAATCTGGTCCGGTGATGACCAGGCGCGCCTGCGCGCCGTCCGGCTCGCCCTCAATCACCTCGAACAGCTGCACCGGCTCCACTCGATCGTAGGGCGGCTGTACCAGATCGAGGAAGAAGCCTGGCCGAAGCAGCATGAAGGTGACAAGCAGGAGCGCCGCCGATTCCCACAGCCGCGAGCGAGCCATGAAGAAGCCCTGCGTCGCCGCAGCGAATATCAGCATGGCCAGGATTGCCTGGATTGTAACCCAGATCGCCCCGGCCCAGCTCACGTCGATCAGCAGCAGATCGGTGTTGAAGACAAAGATGAACGGCAAAAGCACCGTGCGCAGCGAATAGAAGAAGGCGGTGAAGCCCGTCTTGATCGGATCGCCGCCGGAGACCGCGGCCGCCGCGAAGGAGGCCAGCCCCACCGGTGGCGTCACGTCGGCCATGATGCCGAAATAGAAGACGAACATATGCGCCGCTATCAGCGGGATGAGGACGCCGTTGGCGGCGCCGAGCTCGACTATGACTGGCGCCATCAGGGAGGACACGACGATGTAGTTCGCCGTCGTCGGCAGACCCATTCCAAGAACCAGGCTAATGACCGCCGTGAAGACGAGGATCAGGAAGATGTTGCCGCCCGACAGGAACTCGACGAACTCCGCCATCACCTGGCCGATGCCGGTCAGCGTGACCGTGCCGACGATGATGCCGGCTGCCGCGGTCGCGCAGGCGATACCGATCATGTTGCGCGCGCCGGAAATCATGCCGGCGATGAGATCGTCGAAGCCGTCGCGTATCGCGGCGCTAGTCTCCGCGCTCTGCATGCCCCGGAACATGGCCTTCAGCGGCTTCTGGGTCAGCATGATGACGATCAACAGGACTACTGCATAGAACGCGGAGAGGCCCGGCGAACGACGCTCGATCATCAGGAACCAGACGAGCACGAAGAGCGGCAGCAGGTAATGCAGGCCCGTCTTGATCACCTCGGAAGCGATCGGCAGCTCCACGACAGGCGCGTTGGGATCGTCCAACTCCAGATCGGGTTGCCGGGCCGCGTACCAGATGAGGAGAACGTAGGTCGCCAACAGCGCAAGCAGCAGCACAGGCGCGGAAACCGCCGGCAGCAGCCATTTCACGAGATTGATCGCGTAGTAGATCGCGCCCGCCAGAATGACGATGGATAGCGTCACGAGGCCCGATCGCAGCAGCGCCACCTTCGCCGGATGCTGCACGCGCTTGGGCAGCGAGGGCATATCGTTGCGGACCGCCTCGAGATGCACGAGGTAGAGCAGAGCGATGTAGGAAACCACTGCCGGCAAAAAAGCATGCTTGATGACCTGCAGGTAGGAAATGCCCACATACTCTACCATCAGGAAGGCTGCCGCACCCATCACGGGCGGCATGATCTGGCCGTTGACCGAGCTTGCGACTTCGACCGAGCCGGCCTTTTCGGCGGAGAAGCCGACGCGCTTCATCAGCGGGATCGTGAACGTGCCGGTCGTCACCACGTTGGCGATCGAGGAGCCGGAGATGAGGCCGGTCATCATCGAGGCCAGCACCGCCGCCTTGGCAGGGCCACCCTTCAGGTGTCCGAGCAGCGCGAAAGCGAGCTTGATGAAGAAATTGCCGGCGCCTGCGCGGTCGAGCATCGAGCCGAATAGCACGAACAGGAAGACGAAGGCCGTCGAGACGCCCAGCGCGACACCGAAAACGCCGCCGGTCGACAGCCACATCTGGTCCATCGCGCGTGAGAACGATGCGCCGCCCCAGCGGATGATGTCGGGCACGAAGGTCGACGAACCGAAGAACACATAGGCCAGAAACACCAACGCGACAATCACAAGCGGCGGACCGAGGGCACGCCGTGTCGCCTCAAGCAGGAGAATCATACCGAGCCCGGCTGCCACCAGATCTTGCGTGATCGGCAGACCCGGGCGCTGGGCAAGATCGCGGTAGAATATGAAGATGTAGAGCGCGCAGAACGCAGCCAGAATACCGAGCACCCAGTCGAGCAGCGGAATGCGATCGCGCGGGCTGCGGGGCAATGCGGGGAAGGCCATGAACGCCAGGAACACGCCGAATGCGAGATGGATCGAGCGTGTCTGCGTGTCGTTGAAGACGAGTTGCAGGCCCGTCATGCGCGACAGCATGAAGGGCAGCGGCGAAGCTATGTAAAGTTGGAACAGCGACCAGCACAGCGCCACGCCTGCGATCACCAGGCCGGCGGTACCGACCGGATTGCGCGCTCCGGTGTCACTCGATGCGACGAGATCCTGAAGTTCGTCGTCGGTCATGGCAGTTGCTGCCTTGCCGGCAGTCTTCGGATCGTTCGCCATCTGGGTCCCCTCCTGACGCGCACATTGCCCGGACGGGCATCTTATCCAAAACGGGGCGCCCGGCAATCGGACGCCCCGAATTTCGGGCCTTACTGCAGCCAGCCCTTCTCCTTGTAGTACTTCTCGGCACCCGGATGGACCGGCGCGGAGTTACCCTGGCCGACCATGTCTTCCGGCGCCAGGTTGGCGAGCGCCGGATGCAGGCTCTTGAAGTTGTCGAAGTCGTCGAAGACCGCCTTGACGAACTGGTAGACGACCTCGTCGTCGACGGTGGCGGAGGTCACGACCGTGGCGCCGACACCGAAGGTGTTCACGTCATTGTCGGTGCCGCGATACATACCGCCGGGGATCACCGCCTTGAAGTAGTACGGATTGTCTTCGACCAGTTTGTCGACGACCTCCCCTTCGACCGGCACGATCACGCTGTCGCAGGTCGTGGTGGCCTCCTGGATTGCGCCTGCCGGATGGCCGACGGTGTAAGCGAAGGCATCGATATTGTTGTCGCACAGCGCCGAGCTCTGTTCGGCAGGCGCCAGCTCGGCAGCGAGCGAAAAGTCGGCGTTGGTCCAGCCCTTCTCTGCGATCAGCAGGTCCATCAGAGCACGCTGGCCGGAGCCGGGATTGCCGATGTTGACGCGCTTGCCCTTGAGGTCGTCGAAGCCAGCTACGCCTGTTTCAGAGCGCGCCACGACAGTCAGGGGCTCGGCGTGAAGCGAGAACACCGAACGCAGGTCTTCATGCGCGCCGCCGTCTGCGAAGTTCGCTTCGCCGTTGAACGCGTTGTACTGCACGTCCGACTGCACGACACCGAATTCGAGGTCGCCGCCCTTGATCGCGTTGACGTTGAACACGGAACCGCCGGTCGATTCGACCGAGCAGCGGATGCCGTGGTCCCGGCGGGTCTGGTTCATCAGGCGGCAGATCGCGCCGCCGACCGGGTAATAGACGCCGGTGACGCCGCCGGTGCCGACGGAGATGAACTGCTGCTCCTGCGCAACGGCGGCGCCGGCGGCCAGTGAACCGCCCATCGCCACCGCCAGGCCGAGGCCAATCAGGTTTCTGGGTTTCATGTTTGCGTCTCCTTGCTCCTTGCACGTTCCCCTGATGGGTTGGTTGACGTAACCCGGATACCTCCGTGCACGAGGACCGGTTGTTCGGCTCACCCGGAGGCTGCCGAAATCTCATTGGCGGCCGATGCGGGTACTCGCCAAAGCCTGCGCAAATCTGCGGCCTTTGCAACCCCACGACCGCAATCTCCTGCCGCCGCTACCGTCGCGGCGACGACTGCTGCGTTGTCCGGAGCCAATGACCCGTCCGGCAGCCAGAGATTGTTCTCGAAACCGACGCGGGCATGACCTCCTACTTGCGACGCACGCGCCATGAATTCCGTCTCGCGCGGGCCGAAGGCGCACAGCATCCATTGATGCCGTTCGATGCCGGCGGAAAGGAACGCCTCGAGCTCGCCATCCGTGGCGCCCTGCTCCGTGTACCGGCCGAGCACCGCAAGCACTGCGAGCGGCCCATCCGGCAGCACGCCGCGCGCGGCAAGCGCATCCAGACCCGCCAGCTCGGCCGCCTCGTAGACGATGATCTGATGCAGCGTGCCGGCCTTCTCCATGCGCTCGAAAAGTGCTGCGGCCAGGCGCTCGTCGCCATTCTCAGGCAGGATCTCGCGCAGCGCGATCGATACGGATTCCGGCTGCAGCGCGTCGATGACGGCGACCTGCTCTTCGGGCGTGTAGCGTCCGACCGCCTCGGTGGTCACCTGCACCACCATGTCGTCGCCGACTGCCTTGCGCACGGCCGTGACG
>JAEWFU010000123.1 GCA_023388675.1 Pseudomonadota bacterium
TAGTCGATGGACGGCTCGAAGGAGGCCGGCGTCGCGCCGCCGGTGATGTCGTTGTCCAGTTCGTCCAGCGTGTAGCCGACGGCGAGGCGGGCGGCGACCTTGGCGATGGGGAAGCCGGTGGCCTTGGAAGCGAGCGCCGACGAGCGTGAGACGCGCGGGTTCATCTCGATGACGACGAGCCGGCCGTCGGCCGGGTTGACGGCGAACTGGACGTTGGAGCCGCCGGTCTCCACCCCGATCTCGCGCAGCACCGCGATCGAGGCGTTGCGCATCATCTGGTATTCCTTGTCGGTCAGCGTCAGGGCCGGCGCGACGGTGATGCTGTCGCCCGTGTGGACGCCCATCGGGTCGAGGTTCTCGATCGAGCAGATGATGATACAGTTGTCGGCGCGGTCGCGCACGACCTCCATCTCGTATTCCTTCCAGCCCAGCACGGACTCCTCGATGAGGACTTCGGTGGTGGGCGAGGCGTCGAGGCCGGAATTGATGATGTCGAAGAACTCGGCGCGGTTGTAGGCGATGCCGCCGCCGGTGCCGCCCATGGTGAAGGACGGGCGGATGATGGCGGGCAGGCCGACATGGTCGAGCGCCTGGGCGGCGACGCCCATGGCGTGCGCGATGTAGCGCTGCTTGCGGTCGCCTTCGCCGAGGTTCCATTCGGTCTCAAGCGCGTCGAGCGCGGCGTCGAGATCGGCGGGGCTGGACGCCTTCAGCTCGGCGCGGCGGGCCTCGTGCTGCTTGCGGTCGGCGTCCTTCACTTCCGACGCGTTGGCGAGCATGGAACGCGGGGTCTCCAGCCCGATCTTCGCCATCGCCTCGCGGAAGAGCGAGCGGTCCTCGGCCTTGTCGATCGCCTCGGCGTTGGCGCCGATCATCTCGACGTTGTAGCGCTCCAGCACCCCCATGCGGCGCAGCGACAGCGCGGTGTTGAGCGCGGTCTGGCCGCCCATGGTGGGCAGCAGCGCGTCCGGGCGCTCCTTGGCGATGATCTTGGCGACGACCTCGGGCGTGATCGGCTCGATATAGGTCGCGTCGGCCAGCTCCGGGTCGGTCATGATGGTGGCCGGGTTGGAGTTGACCAGAATGATGCGGTAACCCTCGGCCTTGAGCGCCTTGCAGGCCTGTGTGCCCGAATAGTCGAACTCGCAGGCCTGGCCAATCACGATGGGGCCGGCCCCGATGATCAGGATCGACTTGATGTCGGTGCGTTTTGGCATGGAAGCGTCCGTCGGTTCGGGCTTGCGCACGCGCCGGACGGGGATTCTCCGTTTTCGCGCTGACGCGCCGCGGAGGCCCGGCCGGTTCGGGGCAAGTGAAGATTCTGTCAGGCTAGGCGGGCCTTATAGGGTAAGGAGAGGGGGTAGGGAACCCCGGAAATGCCGGCGCGGACGCGCTGTCGCACTGCCGCTGCCGTGACGGGCATTCGCCAGCCCCTGCGGCCCTCGACCTTGCCGGATGCAACATGGCCGCACCGATGGCGGCGCGGCCATGCCGAAGCGTCGAAAGGACGTGTGTCAGGTGAGCGTGTTGCGACGCTCGATTTCGGCTTCCGTCGGCGTTTCGAGGGCGAAGGAGCCGATCTGGACGTTTCCGGCACGCTTGTACCGCGTGATGACGACGCCGTTGGGCGACAGGGACGACGAGGCAAGCTTCAGCGTGCGGGGCGCGCTGCCGTTGCCGAAGACGCGCTTGCCCTTGCCCAGCACCAGCGGGAAGATGAAAAGGCGCAACTCGTCGACGAGGTCGTTTTCGAACAGGAGCTTGAGCAACTCGCTCGATCCCTGGGTCATCAGGTCCGGGCCTTCACCCTGCCTGAGTTCGCGCAAGGTGGCGACGACGTCGGTGCCGAGCGCCTGGCTGTTCTGCCAGTCGAGCGACTCCGGGCGGTGGGTCGCGACGTATTTGGTGATGCTGTTGAAGGTGCGCGCGATGTCCGCATTCATCGCGTCGAAATTGCTCGCCTCCGGGTCGACCTGGATGTGGGGCCAGTGGGCGGCGAAGATGTCGTAGGTGCGACGCCCGAGCAACAGGTCGAAAGGCTCGGAGAAGTTCTTGTCCAAGGCCGCGCCAAGCTCGTCGTCCCAGAAATTCGGCAGCCAGCCGCCATGTTCGAAGCCGCCGCTGGGATCTTCCTCCGGGCCGCCCGGCGCCTGCATGACGCCATCGAGCGTGGTGAATGCCGCCGCTATTATCTTGCGCATCGTCCGTTCCTTTCTTCCGTCAACCGAACGTTTCGGACCGAGGACGCGCAAGGGCAGCCGATCCCGACAGGCGCATGTCACTTTTCTGCGTGTGTCTAGGCGGTCGCCTGGCAATTGACGCGATGAAGCGTGGCGGCGTCAATGGCCGGAGGAGAGCTTGAGCCCCACCATGCCGGTGACGAGCAAGGCGACGCTGGCGATGCGGCCGAGGGTCGCCGCTTCGCCCATGACCACGATGCCGACGACGAAGGCGCCGACGGCGCCGATGCCGGTCCAGATGGCGTATGCGGTGCCGAGCGGCAGGCTGCGCATGGCCAGCGCCAGCAGCCAGAAGGAGCCGGCCATCGCCACCAGCGTGATGACGCTCGGCGTGAGGCGGGTGAAGCCCTCGGACTGTTTCAGGAACGAGGCCCAGACAATTTCAAGCAGGCCGGCGAAGCCGAGATAGACCCAGGCCATGATTTTTTCCCTTCGGTTCGAATAGCCGGCGACAGGTGACGTGCCGGAACTTCGATGCTATATATATCCGACCGGACGGTTTGAAAAGAGGAAAACAGATGGGCAGGAAAAGGACGATCAACAGGGACGCGCTCCTGGATGCGGCCGAGGCGATCGTGACTGAAGAAGGGGCGGGGAGCCTGACCTTCGACGCGATTGCGAGGCGCGCGGGCGTCAGCAAGGGCGGGGTGCTTTATTGCTATGCCAGCAAGCAGGAACTGGTGGCTGCGATGACGCGGCGCGATCTCGACCGTTTCCTGCGCGAGGTCGAGGAAAAGCGCGAAACGCTCGCAGGCGGTGCGGAGGCCGGCATGCGGGCGCACCTCGCGGCGACCCGTGACGAGATCGGCGCGCTTGCCGCGCGCGCTGCAAGCCTGATGGCGACGCTGGCGGAATCGCCCGACCATGCCGAGGTGCTGCGCGACTATTATCGCGACCGGCTGGAACTGTTCGGCGGGGACGAGCGGGCGCGCGTCGCATTCTTCGCCGCCGAAGGGGCGTTCCTCCTGCGCGGGCTGGGATTGGTCGATCTGCCCGAAACGGCATGGCGCGCGCTGTTCGACCGTATCGAGCAGGAACTGGTCGTGCCGGAACGCGGCGATGCGGACCGGCGAACGAACGCGAAGACGCACCGATGACGGGCGGCCGGCCCGGCACCAGTGCGCCGGGCCGGCGGATTGCACGACTCCTCAAAAATGCAGGCCGCAGGCTTCACGGATGGCGATCTGCACTGGCGAGGGCGACAGGTCCGGCTTGAACGGTCCCGTGGGCAGCAGCGGCGGCTGAGCCAGGAAGCGCGGCCTGGTT
>JAEWFU010000148.1 GCA_023388675.1 Pseudomonadota bacterium
GCCAAAACCAGATCGCCGCGATAGGCGGAAAGCGCGCTAAGGCCGACGGGCGCGATGCCGAAGGGTGCGGCATAGGTTGTGCCGAAAAGCTCCCGCTTCTGCGAGCGTTTGGAAACGTCGATCAGCGCGCGGGGCAGGAAACCGAACTCGGCAAAGGCCGTGCGATTGTCATGGAGCGACGCGTTGGTTTCGGCGGCACCCGAGACGTAACCGAAGACCGGCCTTGGCAGATGCCGGCGCGCCGCCGCCTCGAAATCGTCGAGCGCCAGAATTTTGCGCAACCGGCGCGGGGCCGTTGCGGGTGTCCCGTCATATTTCACACTCATGCAGCTCTTCCCCCGACGACAGGAAGACCATCTTCGCGCCGGCGGGCGCACCCGGCAACTGCAAAAGGGAAGCCGGCGGATCAGCTTTCGGGAAACAGCCCCTTCAACCCTTCGGCTGAGGCTTCGGCGACACCGCGCTCGGTGATGAGGCCGGTCACAAGCCGCGCCGGCGTGACGTCGAAGGCCGGATTTGCCGCACCGGTCTCGTCCGGCGATATGCGCACCTGCACCACCTCGCCGGAGGGTGCGCGGCCCCAGACCAGCGACACCTCGTCACCCGAGCGCTCCTCGATCGGGATTTCGGCGAGGCCATCCTTCACCGTCCAGTCGATGGTGGGCGACGGCAGGGCGACGTAGAACGGAACGCCGTTGTCGCGCGCGGCCAGCGCCTTCAGATAGGTGCCGATCTTGTTGCAGACGTCGCCATTGGCCGTGGTGCGGTCGGTCCCGACGATCACCATGTCGACCTGGCCGCGCTGCATGAGGTGACCGCCGGCATTGTCCACGACCAGCGTGTGCGGAACGCCATGGCCGGCCATTTCCCATGCGGTGAGTTGCGCGCCCTGGTTACGCGGCCGCGTCTCGTCGACATAGACGTGAACGGGAATACCTTCTTCCGTGGCCATGTAGATCGGCGCGGTGGCGGTGCCATAGTCGACGGTCGCCAGCCAGCCGGCATTGCAGTGGGTGAGGATGTTGACGCTTTCGCCCGGCTTCTTCGACGCGGCGATCTGCCGGATCAGCGTCAGGCCGTGCGAGCCGATGGACCGATTCAGCTCGACATCCTCGTCGGCGATCTCGGCGGCGCGCGCATAGGCGGCGTCTGCGCGCTCGGCCGCGGGCAGCGGCTTCAGCAGCCGGGTCATCCCGTCGAGGGCCCAGCGCAGGTTGATCGCCGTCGGACGCGTCTCGTGAAGCGTGTGCCATACAGCTTCCAATGCCTCGTCGGACGGATCGGCGCGCATGGCGATGGCGACGCCATAGGCCGCAGTGACCCCGATCAGCGGCGCCCCGCGCACCCACATGTCGCGGATTGCGGTTGCGACATCCTCGACGGTCGACAGGGTGACGATCCGAAACTCATGCGGCAGCCAGCGCTGGTCGATGATGTCGACCGCGCTGCCGTCGTCGTTGAGCCAGATGGTACGGAAATGCCTGTCGCCAACTCTCACGCCACCGCTCCCGTCTCGATCAGCGCCGCAAGCGCATTGGCTTCCTTCATACCGTTCAGGTGGGCACGGTTGACGGCGATCTGCCGCCCGAACTTCAGCGCCTTCGCCTCGCATCGCGCCCGCACGTCCGGGTCCTCGATCGTCTCGAAATCCGCATTGTGCGCGAGCCCGAGGATGCGGCGGTGAATTTCGATGCCGGCAAAGCCGAGCAGGTCGACCCACATCTCACGCAGCACCTCGCCCAGCGCCTGCTCCGCGCCGAGCGGGTCGTCCTGCGCTTCGAACAGGCTCTTCTGGTAGAGAATGCCGTTCCGCTCGGTGCGCCACAGGTGCGAAAACTCGGTCACGAAGCCGTCCCAGCAGCGTTCCAGCACATCCAGAAGGTAGGCGCGCATCGCATCGCGATCGCCCTCCTGCTCGTGGCCCGACTGGGAGAAATAGGACATCCAGAAATTGGCGAAGAGCATGCCGACGTCGAAGGCCATCGGACCGTAAAAGGCGAACTCGGGGTCGATGACCCTTGTGTCGGTCTCCGTGACCATGATCGAGCCGGTATGCAGGTCGCCATGCACCAGCGTCTCCGCCCGCGCGGCGAAGATGTGTTTCATGCGCTGCGCGGCAACCTTGAGGTCGCGGTCGGCACGCAACTTGGCCACCACACCGTCGAGCTGCGGCGAGGTGTGCGAGTTCATCTCCGCATCGAAATAGGGGTCGGAGAAAACCAGATTCTCGGTGATGTCGCAGAGTTCGACATTGTCTGCGAAGAGTGCCAGATCGGCCTTGCGCTCGCGCGTCTGCATGGCAAGATCAGACCCGCGGAAAAGCGTGCGCGCCATGAACAGCGCCATGTCGTCGGCGATGCGCGGCAGCATCCGGCCGTCGATCAGCGCACGGCGCAGGATCACATGCGGCGAGAGAAACTCCATGACGATCAGCGCCTGCTGCTCGTCGAAATGGAAGATCTCCGGCACCTGCCCCGGCGCGCGGGCGGCCTGACGCGTCAGCGTGTGATATTCGAAGAAGGAGCGCTTGAGCGGCAGCGGCCAGCTTTCGCCGACAAGGCGGACGTAAGGCAGCGCCTGCTTGACGATCACGCTGCCCTTGGGGCCGTCAACGATGAATACCAGGTTGAGATTGCCGTCGCCGACTTCACGGACGCGCCATGCGGACGGATCGTCTCCGAGACGAGCGCGCAGCGCCTCCAGCCCACCCAGCCTCGAGCCGAGCGTTTCGGCATTCAGCGCCTCGAAAGATGCGGCGTCCATCCAACTCCTCCCGTCACTGCGCATGGTTGCGGATACGGTCTTGATACGCCGGTTCT
>JAEWFU010000173.1 GCA_023388675.1 Pseudomonadota bacterium
GCTATATCGACAAGGCCGGTCTGGCCGACGCACTGCGCCGGCGCGACTGGGCTGCTTTCGCCCGTGGCTACAACGGCCCGGGCTTCCGCAAGAACGGCTATGACCGGAAGCTGGCCAGGGCCTATGCCCGATACAGCCGCGGCAAGATCGGGAAGCCTACCGCCATCCTGCGGCGCGGCATGCGCAGCGACGCTGTCAGAAACCTCCAGCTCAGCCTGGGCCGGCACGGCTTTCCGCTGCATGCCGACGGCATATTCGGCCCGCAAACCGAGGACGCGGTGCGCCGTTTTCAGGAGCGTCGTGGACTTGTGGTCGACGGCATCGCCGGCTCGGCCACCATGGTGGCGCTGGAGACGCGCGAGAGCGGGGGCTTCTCCTTCTCTAGGTGGATCGGAAATTTCCTCGAAAGGCTCTTCGGCCGAAGAGCCTTTTGACGGCGCCGCGCTGAACCCGTATTGGCGTGGACAGTCCGGCGGCGCTCTGCTAGAGCCAACCGGACTTAAATCGATTGAATTTCAGATGGAGCGGCCCATGCCATCCGGTGCGCAGAAAACCGACGAGCTTCTCAAGATCATGCAGGGCCAGCCAGTGATACCGGTCCTGAAGATCGACCGCCTCGCAGACGCCGTTCCGCTGGCACGTGCGCTGGCACGAGGCGGCCTGCCGGCGGTGGAGATCACGCTGCGCACGCCGGTTGCATTGGATGCGATCCGCGCAGTCGCGGCGGAGGTGCCCGAGGCGGTGGTGGGGGCCGGCACGATCCTCAACCCCGATCAGTTCGAGGAAGCGGTTTCCGCCGGCGCGCAGTTCATCGTCAGCCCCGGCACGACGCCGTCTCTCATCGACGCGGCGGCATCGAGCCCGGTGCCGCTGCTGCCGGGCGCGATCACGCCCGGTGAACTCATGGCCGCCGCCGAACGCGGCTACTCGCTGTTGAAATTCTTCCCTGCCGAACAGGCGGGCGGCGCGGCGTTCCTGAAAGCCCTCGCCTCGCCCTTTGCCGGCATCCGCTTCTGCCCGACCGGCGGCATCGGCGCGGGCAACGCCGCAGATTATCTCTCGCTGCCGAACGTCATCTGTGTCGGCGGCTCGTGGGTGTCGCCGGACGGCCTCGTAGCCGAAGGCAAGTGGGACGAGATCGAGGCTCTGGCGAAAGCCGCCGCCGCGCTGAAGATCTGACGCCCCCCGCCTCACATAACAAAGCGCGTGGCGATCTTTCGGATCGATTCCACGCGCTTTGATTTCTTGCGCCTCGCCGTCCTCAGTTGGTGGCGAACCTGGCAGCGGGCAGGAAGGTCACGGCCTTGCCGGTGAAGCGATTGGCGTCTTCACGCGGCGCGTTGCGCTGGAATCCTGTCGTGTAGACGACCTGCGGCGCGCTCCAGACCGTGTTGTACGCCTTGTCGGGGCGCGTCGTCCCGCCGGCGGTCGCCACGGTCACGTCGCGACGGAAAGCCCAGCGCGTGAGTTCTTGCTCAACGGGAACGGCAACCGACTTGCGTTCGGGCCGGGCATCGTTGGCGCGAGGCTTGCCGGATTTCTCGGTGGTGCGAACGCCCGAATCGAGTGCCGCCGTGGCATCCGTTCCAGCCTCGCGGCGGATCACCGCAACCCGCGGCGAAGCCGAAAGCGAGGCAAGCCGCTCATCCTTGCGTGGCGTCGACGTCAGCGCGACGGGCAATTCGGCAGGACGGGCGGCCTCTTCCTTCACATTTGGCAGCGATGCCAGGACGAAGACATCCCCACTATCCGCGGTCGCGTCGGAAAGAGCAGCGATCTGCTTGTCCGGCACCGTGTCTGACTGCGCCGGACGCAGATGTGGAACCGGAGGATTGATGACAACGTCTGCACGCGCTTCGGCCGCCGTCATTGCCAGCATTTCGGTGATCGCGGTCGATCCGCCGCCGCGTGGCTGCGCCGCCGCGATGGCCGAAACCGGCAGATCCGGCGTGGGCGCCTCGGCCGCGGCTAGTTGCACGGCCGGATCGGGCGTGTAGTCGGGTCGCCGTGTCGGAACGGGCATGTTGAGCGCGGCAACTTCGACTGCGGATGCCTCGGCCACAGCAGGAGCTTCCGGCTGCTCCGGCAGGCCGGGGATCAGCGGCGCGGCGGCAGGCGCACCGACGTCCACGATCGGCCGCGGCGCTGCGCCGGGGACAGGCACGCTGCGGGCCGGGAGAGCCGCAATGATCGTCTCAGGCGTTTCGCGGGCGGGTTCAGGCTGCGCCGCAGGCCGCGACGGCGCAGCGGAAGCAACCGCCGCCGAAGGTGTCGGAGCGGACGATTCCGCCTGTCCGCGATTGCCGTTGCCGAACAGCGCGCTCAACAAACCGCCGCCGGACCCGCCACTACGCTCGGAGCCGGAATCCGCGCTAGCGATCTGAACCGTGGCGCCGGAAGCCCGGCGCGACTTGTAAGCGGCCATGGCCTGCTGATAGCCGGGCAGCGGCTTGCCGTCGCTGGGCAGATGAATGGTCTTGCCGTCAGGAAACAGCGCCAGCAGCTCGCCGCGGCTCATGCGCGGCCATGCACGCACATTGCCCACATCGAGATGGACGAAGGGCGACCCGGACTTGGGATAGTAGCCCACGCCGCCGCCCTCGACCTTGAAAGCGGCTGCCCGCAGCTTCGAAAGCGGAACGCCCGGAATATAGAAGTCCATCGCCTTGCCAAGCATGTGCTGGCTTTTCTCGGCCACACCGGACGAGCGGCTGCGCAGCATTGAATTGGTTGCCGGCGAGCGATACGCGGACACGACGTGGATGTAGTCGCGCGCGCCAACGGAGCGGTAGACCGCCCACACCAGATCGAGCAGCTTCGGATCCATCTTGGCCGGCTCGTTGCGACGCCAGTCGCGCAGGAAGCGATTGATCTCGTTGAGACCGCGCTGGTCGTAGCGACCGTTGCGCATATACGTGATCTCGGCACGTTCCTTGGTGTGGATGAAGTACAGCTTCAGGCTGCGGGTCTGCGCGCTGGCCGGTGCTGTGGCGGAGAGGAAAACAATCGCTGCGAGCGCGAGGCAGCCCAGCAATCCCAGCCGGGTCATCCCCTCAAACCGCCGCACGATGTCAGTTCGGTTCAAAATGCTCAAAACGCGTCGCCTATCGGCTATTGATTGGTCCCCGAAACAAAAGCCGGGGCGATTCCGCCCAACTATCGCTTCTAATGGTTAATCCCCGCTTATTAAAGCAGGAATGCGCAAAGACCATGGCGACATCGTGGCGTTTCTCCACAATAGATCGCATGGTAAACCGATCAATAACAATGGCTTCTTGCGTGTGGCTGTCAGAGACCGTTTGAGAATCCGCTTTGGCGAGGCAGGTGGCGTGGTTTTCGAGAACCGGAGCGGAGCGTACATGGGTACGTGAGCACCGGAAGCGCAGAAAACCGCGTCAGATGCCCGTCGCAGCGGAATTATCGAGCGGTCTCTCAGGAGGCCATCCTCTCGGTACGCCCCTCCTCCGGTTCTATGCCCATTTCCTTTAGCTTGCGGTACAGCGTCGACCTGCCGATGCCCAGCCGCCGCGCGACTTCGCTCATCTGGCCCTTGTAGTGCTCGATGGCGAGCCGGATCATCTCGTTCTCGACGTCGGCAAGCGGACGCACATTGCCGCGCTCGTCGAGCGCCCGTACCAGTCCGAAGCCGTCTTCCGAGGGTGCGTCCGGGGACTTCGCCGCCGGCGACGGCGCGACCGATCCCGTGTCGTGAGACGTCGTGCGTTCGGGAATGCCGGCAGGTACCACCATATCCAGCGCCGACTCGTCGATACCCTCGACCTGAGCCTTGATCTGCGGGAATTCGTCCGCCGTGAGCACATTGCCTTCGGCAAGCACCACCGCACGGAAGATCGCATTCTCGAGTTGTCGGATGTTGCCTGGCCAGTCATAGGCCTTCAGCATGGAGAGCGCACCGGACGAGATCCCGTTGATCCTGTCGCGCGCCTCGGCCGGACCTACGCGGGAAATGAAGTGCTGCACCAGCATCGGGATGTCCTCGCGCCGGTCGCGAAGCGGCGGCACGTGGATCGGGAAGACATTGAGCCGGTAGAACAGGTCCTCGCGGAATTCCCCGTCCTTCACGCGCTGGAGAAGGTCGCGGTGCGTCGCCGAAATCAGCCTGATGTCCACCTTGACCGTGGAACGCGCGCCCACCGGGTCGACCTCGCCTTCCTGGACGGCGCGCAGCAGCTTGACCTGCACGTCGAGCGGCAGGTCGCCGATCTCGTCGAGGAACAGCGTACCGCCATTCGCCTCGACAAATTTGCCGGTGTGCTTCTCGGTCGCGCCCGTGAACGAACCCTTCTCGTGGCCGAACAGGATGCTCTCCACCAGATTGTCAGGGATAGCGCCGCAGTTGACGGTAACGAAAGGCTTGCCCTTGCGGTCGGACGATCCCTGGATGGCGCGGGCGACCAGTTCCTTGCCGACGCCCGACTCGCCCTCGATGAGGATCGGGATGTTGGAGGATGCAGCCTTGCGCGCCAGGCCGATGACCCGCTCCATCGTCGGGCTGCCGGTGACGAGATCCTTGAAGGTCAGCGCGCCTGCCGCGCCCTTGCGTGCCCGTTTCGCCTCGCCTTCGAACGCTTCGACCTTGACTGCGTTGGCGAGCGCGACCTGAAGGCGTTCCGGCGAGGCCGGCTTGACGACGAAGTCGAACGCACCGGCCCGCATGGCCGAGACGGCCGTATCGATGCTGCCCTTGGCGGTCTGCACGATCACGGGAACGTAGATCTCCCGTTCGCGCATGCGCTTCAGCACTTCCAGCCCGTCCACGCCCGGCATGACCAGATCGAGGATAAGGACGGCAATGTCGCGCCCGCGCGGGCCATCCATCGCCGCAAGCGCGGCTTCGCCGCCGTCGGCGACAAGCGTTTCGTATCCGAACTTACTAACCGCGGCTTCGACGATGCGGCGCTGGACCGGATCGTCATCGACAATGAGTACTGGGCGTGCCATGGAACTTTCGCAGAATCTCGCTAGGCTGAACCGATGTGAGTTGGATCAACATGGCACAGCCGTCTAAACACGGCCTCAAGAAACCCGGTGAACGGTTGCTTGCCATCTTCCCTAAAAAACGAATGAATCATGCGAGCGGAGTTTGATGTCGTCTCTGGATAACCGCGCCACCGCCCCTGCCACCGGCTCCAAGGATAGCGCTCCCGCGCGCGAAAGACTGCCGGAATGGAACCTGGCGGACCTTTATCCCGCCATGGATGCGCCCGAGTTCAAGCGCGACCTCGCGCAGGTCGCAGCCGATGCCGACGCCTTCGAGAAGCGCTGGAAGGGCAAGCTGGCCGAGGAAGCCGACAAGGGTGCCGGCGGCGGGCTCGGCGCGGCCGTGCGCGAATACGAGGCGCTGGAAGACCTGATGGGCCGCATCGGCTCCTATGCGGGGCTGCTCTATGCCGGCGACACCTCCGATCCGGCGCGCGCCAAGCTCTACGGCGACGTGCAGGAGAAGCTGACCGACGCCAGCGCCCACATGCTGTTCTTCACGCTGGAGCTGAACCTTGTCGACGATACCCTGATAGAGGCGGCGCTGGACGCAGACCCGGTGCTGGGCCACTACCGGCCGTGGGTGCTCGACCTGCGCAAGGACAAGCCGTTCCAGCTCGAGGACCGCATCGAGCAGCTTTTCCACGAGAAGTCGATCACCGGCCGCGGCGCCTGGAACCGCCTGTTCGACGAGACGATGACCGCGCTGCGTTTCGAAGTCGATGGCGAGAAGCTGGCGCTGGAGCCGACGCTGAACAGGCTGCAGGACCCCGACGGCAAGGTGAGGCAGCAGGCGTCGGAAGCGCTCGCCGCGACCTTCCGGGAGAATCTGCGGACCTTCACGCTCATCACCAACACGCTCGCCAAAGACAAGGAAATCTCCGACCGCTGGCGCGGTTTCGAGGACATCGCGGATTCGCGCCACCTCGCCAATCGCGTCGAGCGCGAGGTGGTCGACGCGCTTGCCGCCGCCGTCAGGGAGGCCTATCCGCGCCTCTCGCACCGCTACTACGCCATGAAGGCGAAGTGGCTCGGCATGGACCAGATGAACCACTGGGATCGAAACGCGCCGCTGCCCGAAACGCCGCAGGCGGAGATCGGCTGGGCGGAAGCGAAGAACACCGTCCTTTCCGCCTATCACCACTTCGACCCCAGAATGGCCGAGATCGCCGGTCAGTTCTTCGACAGGAACTGGATCGACGCGCCTGTTCGCCCCGGCAAGTCGCCCGGTGCCTTCGCGCACCCCACGGTGCCTTCCGCGCACCCCTACGTGCTTCTCAACTACATGGGCAAGCCGCGCGACGTGATGACGTTGGCACACGAGCTCGGCCACGGCGTTCATCAGGTTCTCGCGGCACGTCAGGGCGCGCTGATGGCCTCGACGCCGCTGACGCTTGCCGAAACGGCTTCCGTCTTCGGTGAGATGCTGACCTTCCGCTCGCTGCTCGACCGCACGAAGGACCGTCGCGAGCGCAAGGCGATGCTCG
>JAEWFU010000313.1 GCA_023388675.1 Pseudomonadota bacterium
CGCTGGCCGGCATTCTTCCGCTGTCCCGGGGCACACGCACCTACAGCGGCAAGATCCTCACGCTTTTCAGTACAGTCGCCGGCATCGACCTGAGGCTTACCGGCCTCGAAAACGTCCAGCGGCTCGCAGCACTCCATCAGCTCGACACCAGGCGGATTCCCGACGTCGTCGAGGACATCATCGATTTCACCGAGCTGGGCGATTTCTTCGATCTGCCGGTGGGCACCTATTCGGCCGGCATGCGCGCCCGCTTCGGTTTCGCTTTCATGACTGCGTTGGAGGCGGACATCCTCCTCATAGACGAGGTCATCGGAGCAGGCGACAAGCGCTTCCACTCGAAGGCCGAGAAGCGACTGGAAACGTTCACCTCGGCCGGCGGCATCATCGTCGTTGCCTCCCATTCCACGGCGGTTCTGTCAGCGCTCTGCACGAGGGCGGTCGTCATGCGCAAGGGCAGGATCGCGTTCAGGGGGTCGGTATCGAAGGCATCCGCCTATTTCACGACAAGCGAAGCCGGCGGCGTCACAGGAGACGATCCGTCGGCCGAGCAGCCCGCCGCCTGACGACGCGGCCCCCAAGAGGCGGAGCAGCACTTGAAGGTAGCAATCGTATTCGGAACACGCCCGGAAGCCATCAAGATGGCGCCCGTCGTGGCGGCATTTCGCGCCGATCCTGCTTTCGAGACACTTGTCTGCGTGACGGGGCAGCATCGCACGATGCTGGATCAGGTCCTCTCCATCTTCGGGATCGAGCCTGACATCGATCTCGACATCATGACGCCCGGTCAGTCCCTGACCGACATCACCGTACGTGTGCTGCAGGGCATGGAGCGGGTGATCCGCGACCACAAGCCGGACGTCGTTCTGGTCCATGGTGATACCACCACGGCCATGGCGGCGGCGCTGGCGGCCTTCTATCATCAGGTCCCGGTGGGCCATGTCGAAGCGGGTCTGCGCACGCGCGACATCATGCGCCCGTGGCCGGAGGAGATGAATCGCAGCGTCATCGACGTGGTCGGGCGCTGGCTTTTCGCCCCGACGCCCCAGGCCCGGCAGGCGCTGCTCGACGAACGGATCGACGGTTCGCGCATCACCGTAACCGGCAACACGGTCATCGACGCCTTGCTGATGGCCTCCGACCTGATTGAGGGCGACGCCGACAGGCAAAACGCGATCGCCTCGGATTTCACCTATCTCGATCCGGCCAAGCGGCTTCTGCTGGTGACCGGGCACCGCCGCGAAAACTTCGGCGGCGGCTTGCGTCGCATGTGCGAGGCGCTTGCCCGGCTCGCCCGCCGCGGCGACGTGCAGATCGTCTATCCGGTTCACCTGAACGAGAACGTCCAGCAGGTCGCGCGCGAGACACTGTCAGGCGTGGACGACGTCTTCCTCATCGATCCGCTCGAATATCTGCCGTTCATCTACCTGATGCGCCGGTCGCATCTCATCATTACCGACTCCGGCGGCATCCAGGAGGAGGCGCCGTCGCTGGGCAAGCCTGTACTCGTCACCCGGGACGTGACGGAGCGGCCGGAGGCCGTCGCCGCCGGGACCGCGCACCTGGTCGGCACCGACCCCGAGATCATCGTGCGCGAAGCGACGCACCTTCTCGATTCCGCCGATGCCTACAAGCGCGTCAGCGAAATCCGCAATCCTTACGGAGACGGCAAGGCCGCCCAGCGGATCCTCGAAGCGATCAGGAACGGCATCGCCGGTTGATCGAACCGCATCCAACTGCGTTGACGCGCGGCTCTGCACGCGATAGCACCATCCTCGGAACTGGTTCTGCCGCAAGGCGGATGAAAATGGGAACGCGGTGCGATCCATCATGGGTCAATGCCGCGGCTGCCCCCGCAACTGTAACCGTTGAGCCAACTACCGGACATGCCACTGGCCTAGATCGGCCGGGAAGGTGGAAGGAGGCGATGACACGGGAGCCAGGAGACCTGCCTGTTCCAGTCACCCAAGCCAGGATACGGGGTGTGTCCTAGCGCGGTCGTCCGTCGCGGTGACATCGAAAGTTGCCGCATGCCGGAAACGGCCGGGGGTTCGATGTGCACCCACATCACACGCCTCAAGCCTGAAACCGTCTGCGGTCTGATGAAACCGGGGGCGCGTAGCGCCCTTGCCTGGAGCGGGGCAGACATGAGACAATGGATTTTGACGGCGAGCGCGCTGGCGCTGGCATGCGGGACGGCGCAGGCGCAGACGGCGCTCGATGCGGACGACGACACGACCGTTCTGGACACGATCGTGGTGACGACGCCGCTGCGGCGCGAATCCAGCCTGGAGCGCAGCACTTCATCGGTCACCGTGATCGACCGGGAAGAAATCGACAGGGCGGCCGCGCTCGACCTTCCCTCCCTGCTTAGATCCTATGCCGGTATCACCGTGACCCCGAACGGCGGCATGGGGGCGAGCTCCGGCATCGGCATACGGGGTACGCGCGATGCGCAGACGCTGGTGCTGATCGACGGCGTCAACCCCCGCTCGGCCACTCTCGGCGCAACGACGCTGTCCAACATTCCGCTCGATTCGATCGAGCGCATCGAAATCGCCAAGGGCCCGCATTCGGCACAGTATGGTTCCGACGCCATCGGCGGGGTGGTCAACATCATCACCAGGGGTGGTGGCGGCACCTGTCGGACCGGAAACGACATCTGCACCACGGTCACCACCGGCGTAAGCCATCCCTGGGGCGGACATCTCGGTGCCACCGTAAGCGGGACGACTCAGGACGGGACGCAATTCTCGTTCGGCGGACGTCTGATCGGCACGCGTGGCTTCGACTTCACCACCGCACCCACCGAAGCCGATGACGATGGTTTCCTGCAGGGATCATTCAACGCCTCGGTCTCGAAAACCTTCGATTGGGGCGAACTCTATGCAAGCGGCCTCTTCTCGCGTTCCCGCTCGCAATACGACAACATCTGGGACGACGATGACCAATCGGACTCCGACCTCTTCGCCGGCAAGGTCGGCGCACGCATCGAGCACGACGAAAGCTGGTCTTCGACCATCGAACTGTCGTCGGCCTTCGACAAATCGCACAATTTCGGCGATGGGGACCGCAACGGCGATGGCTTCGCCAACAGCTTCAGCTACGACACGTATCGCCACGGCATCTTTGTGTCGACACAGAAGACCTTCGACGTCGGCAAGGCGCGCCACATCGTGAGCCTCGGCGGTGAAGCCTACAGGGAGAACGTCGAATCGACCGTCGACTACGACGTCGACAGCCGCGATCTCGCTGCCGCCTTCACCCAGTATACATTCGAATATGATGCGCTGACGGTCGATGCCGGTATCCGCTTCGACCATAACGAACAGTTTGGCGAAGCCACTACATACAATATCGGAGCGAGCTACGAGATCGTGCCCGGCCTCGTCGTGCGTGCCTCACACGGGACCGGTTTCCGGGCGCCGACCTTCAACGACCTCTACTATCCCAACTTCGGCAACCCCAACCTGCAGCCTGAAACATCGGAATCCTACGAGATCGGGCTGAGCTGGCAGCCCCTCGACAACACGACCCTGGACGTCGCGGTCTATCGCACGGACCTCTACGGCGCCTTCGACCCGCTCGTCTCCGGCGTCGTCAACATCGATCGCGCCCGCATCGACGGTGTCGAGGCAAGCATCTCGCATCGCTTCAACGAGCGCTGGCGAGGCCGCGCCTCGGTCGAATTCCGCGATCCGCGCGACCTCAAGACGGGCCTCTATCTGCGCCGGCAGGACCGCTTCAAGACCTCCGCCGAACTGAGCTTCCGGGCAACCGAGGATCTCGACCTGACGGCGCGCCTCCTCTACGCCGGCAACCGTGACGACGAGGAGTTCGGTGTCGGCCGTGTCACTCTTTCGGACTATATCACCGTCGATCTGGCAGCGACCTACCGGATCGATGAGCGCTCGGATCTGAAATTTGCAGTGGAGAATCTGTTCGATGAGCAATATTCCACCGCTTACGGCTACCGCGCTCCGGGCCGGACGATCAATCTGAGCCTGACGCGGCAATTCTGACCGGGGATGCATCGTGTTCATCGCCCGCGCCATCCTTGCCCTTTCGCTGGCTGTCGCAGCATGGGTTCCGCCGGCGCGGGCGGCGGACGATGCGCCGCGCCGCGTCGTCTCGATGAACGTGTGCACCGACCAGCTCGCCATGCTCCTTGCCGGGGAAGGGCAGCTTCACTCCGTTTCCCGCCTGGCCGGCGATCCGGCCGTTTCCGTGCTAGCCGACGAAGCCGGTCGCTATGTCGCCAATCACGGGCTTGGCGAAGAGATATTCCTGATGCGGCCGGACCTGATCGTCGCCGGGACTTTCACGACCCGGGCGACCATCGACATGCTGCGGCGCCTCGGCTTCCGGGTCGAGGAGTTCGCGCCCGCGGGCACGTTCGAAGGCGTGCGCGCCAACATCCGTCGCATGGGCGAACTGCTCGGTCGGCAGCAGCGCGCCGACGCGCTGATCGCGGAACTGGATACCGGACTGGCGGAACTCGCCCGCGAGCCAGCGCCTCCGCTCTCCGTCGCCATCTATTCGGCAAACAGCTACACCTCGGGCGAAGGCTCGCTTTCCAACGCGGTGATCGTGGCGGCAGGCCTGCAAAGCATCGCCGACAGGCTCGGCATCGTCGGCGTCCGGCGCCTTCCACTCGAACAGCTCGTGCTTGCCGACCCGGATCTGGTCGTGCTCGGCGAACGCCCCTACGACCGGCCGGCGCTGGCACAGGAGAACTTCCGGCATCCCGCCTTTAGGGCGATCGCCTCACAAGACAGGCTGGTGCACATTCCCGACCGCTACTGGATCTGCGGCGCGCCCTTCACGCTCGAAGCGGCGCGACTGCTGCGTGACGCGGCGAAAGCCCGTGCGGAGGCGGCGCAATGAACGACCGTCACGCCTATGCGGCCGTGCTCGCCACGCTCGCGGCGGCAACGCTGGCGCTGTTCCTGGTGTCGCTGACCACCGGACCGGCCGCCGTCGGCTTCGGCGAAAGCATCAGGGCGCTCGTGACCGGCGATGCCGACCTCCTGACACTGGTCATGCGTGAGATACGGTTGCCGCGTGCCTTGCTGGGGCTGATGATCGGGGCGACGCTCGGCCTGTCCGGCGCGGTGCTGCAGGGCTATCTGCGCAACCCGTTGGCAGAGCCCGGCCTGCTCGGCATCAGCGCTTCTGCCTCACTGGGCGCGGTCCTGGCCATTTATACCGGTATCTCGGCAGCCTTTCCGCTCGGCCTGCCGCTCGCAGCTCTCGTGGGCGCCGTGCTGGCCGTGCTGCTGCTGCGCGTCATGGCCGGCGAGCGCGGCGGTACGCTGACCATCATCCTGGCCGGCGTCGCGATCTCGGCCTTTGCCGGGGCCATGGCGTCGCTGGTGCTCAACCTCTCGCCCAATCCCTTCGCCGCGGCCGAGATCGTCTTCTGGATGCTGGGCTCGCTCACCGACCGTTCGATGGTCCATCTGTGGCTGTCGGCGCCGTTCATGCTCGCCGGCTGGGTGATGCTGGGCATGCTGGCGCGGCCGCTCGACGTGCTGACACTCGGTTCGGATGCCGCCTCCAGCATGGGCGTCGACATGCGCAAGGTCCAGTTCCTTGCGGTTTTCGGCACCGCGGCCTCGGTCGGCGCCGCCACCGCGATCGCCGGCGCAATCGGCTTCATCGGGCTGGTGGTGCCGCATGTGCTGCGGCCGCTGGTCGGCGCGGTGCCATCCCGCCTGCTGCCGGCCAGCGCGCTGGGCGGAGCAACCGTGCTTCTCGCCGCCGACATACTCGTGCGCCTGATCGCGCCCGGCCGCGACCTGAAGCTCGGTGTGCTTACCGCCATCGTCGGCGCGCCGTTCTTCCTCTGGCTCGTCTGGCGCACGCGGAGGCGGATGCTGTGACGCTGCTGGCCCTTTCCAGCCTTTCGGCCGAACTCGGTGGCAAGACCGTGCTGCGCGACGTCGCACTGACGGTCAAGGAAGGCGAATTCGTCGGTCTGATCGGACCCAACGGAGCCGGGAAGTCGACGCTGCTGCGCGCCGTCCTCGGTCTGACGCCCTCCCAAGGCAATATCGAACTTGGCGGCCGGGCAGCCGCATCGATGAGCGCATCGCAACGCGCCAGGCTCGTCTCCTACCTGCCGCAGGAGCGCGAGATCGCCTGGCCGGTCACCGTCGAGCGCCTCGTCGGCCTCGGCCGCGCGCCCCACCTGCCGCCTTTCGCCCGCCCGGGCACCGCGGATGAGGCAGCCATACGCGAGGCGATGCGACGCATGGACGTCGAGACTTTCGCGGACCGGCGTGCAACCGAGCTCTCCGGCGGCGAAAAGGCACGGGTGCTGATCGCCCGTGCGCTGGCACAGGAGGCACCTCTGATGCTGGCCGACGAGCCAACGGCCGGGCTCGATCCCGCGCACCAGATCACGCTGATGCGGGTCTTCGCCGGGCTTGCAGGCGAAGGACGAAGCGTGATCGCCTGCCTGCACGATCTCGGCCTCGCGGCGCGATGGTGCTCGCGGCTGGTGCTGCTGGATGCGGGCGCCGTCGCCGCCGACGGCCCGCCGCGCGCGGTGCTGTCGGCTGAGCGCCTGCGCGCCACCTACAACATCAC
>JAEWFU010000318.1 GCA_023388675.1 Pseudomonadota bacterium
CAGTCCTGCTGTCTTTTCTGCAATGAGGGCCGCCGTCAGGCGGCCTTCTCTTTGTCGCTCGTTTTGCTGGACGTGTTCGGCTACTGGAGGCGGAACCAAAAGCATAAGAGAGCGTTTTCAGACCATAAGTTCAAGGAGATAGGCCATGCTTTACTGGGCTCTCGTGTTTCTCGTTGTCGCGATCATTGCGGGCGCGCTCGGCTTTGGCGGTATCGCCGGCGCATCTGCAGGTATTGCGCAGATTCTATTCTTCATCTTCCTCGCCTTCCTGGTTATCTCGCTGATTGCGGGTTTGATGCGCCGGGCAGGCTAAAGATGAGCCGCGCTTCGATGCCTGCCTGCATACGGGAGGTATCGAGGAGGCGGAGTTCGCAGACCCCTCAGCTTCGCACTTCGCCACCCGCCAGATGCTGCAAGTCGTCGACTCTGCGGCGTCCGGCGGCGTTCTTGTGGAACTAGGAGCCGCAAGTTTCGTTGCATAGTGCGATTTACGTTTTGCATAGGGCTGGCGGAGCGCCATAATTCGAGGGTTGGTACGATGTGTTCGACCAAAGTCGGGGGGACGAAGTGGAAATGAGGCGGGGCATGTTGCGCGCGTTGCGCAACACCGGCATCATCGTCATCTACCAGACACCCGATTTGCTCGTGCAATGGGGACAGAATGTCCCTGCCGAATGGTCGGCGGACGACATCGCCGGAAAGATCGACAATGAATTCATGCCCGCGGCTGCGATCGAGCGTATCGTCGAGCGCAAACGTGCGGTGTTGGCCTCCGGCGCGCCGGAGACGCTGGAGTTTCGCTCCGGCGTCGATGACGGCGGTCGGTGGTACGATATGTGGATCGATGCCGACACCGATGATGACGGCGTCATAGGCGGCGTGGTAACCACCATCGTTGAGATCACCGAGCGCAAGCGGCGCGAGCAGACCCTTCGCACGTTGCTGCGCGAGGTCAGTCATCGATCCAAGAACCTATTGGCAATCATACAGAGCATTGCCACCCAGACCGGTCGGTACTCGACCAGCATCGACACGTTCCTCGAAAGATTTCGGGGGCGTCTTCAGTCCCTTGCTTCCTCGCAGGACCTCGTGACCTCGTCCAATTGGCGCGGCGCCATGCTGAGCGAGTTGGTGGAGGGACAGGTTACCCGCTACCGGGGTGAGGTCGACGACAGCGTCAGCCTTGAGGGCGTTGACGTCTATCTCAATCCCAACGCAGCGCTTCATATCGGTCTGGCGCTGCATGAACTCGTGGTCAATTCGATGAGTCACGGCGCGCTGGCGCGCCCCAACGGCCGTGCGCGCCTGACCAGCGCTTTGAACGGCGCCAACGGGGACGGGCCTCCCACCCTTGTGTTGACCTGGAGCGAACGCACCAACGCAGCCGAAATGCAGGACGAGAAACGTTTCGGCAGCGTGGCTCTGGAACGCGTCGTTCCGCTTTCGCTCGACGGTAAAGCGGAATTCCACCTTGAGGACGATCGCCTCGATTATCGTCTCGAAGTGCCGGCGGCGAATTTCGAAGCCGACTGACGCCTTCTGCCCCATCGACAGCGTAAAAAAACAAGCCGGTGGCAAGACCGGCTTGTGATGAATTTCAGGGTGTTGCCTTGGTTGGCGACCGGTCGCCCACTCGGAGGGGGCGATTGGGGGTGCGGGCGACCGATCACTCGCAACAAACGCGCGGCATGGGTGGCGGTTCCATCGAGCGGGTATTAACTTTTTCCAGGAACCGCGAGACCCTTCGTACGTTCACTTGCGATCCCGACCCCGCATGGAGACGACGATGATTTCGCAGATGAACGCGGTGCATGAAGGCGCCAGGCTTGCGATGGGCGATCATCGGGCTGCCGATCCGCTTCTGCGGCGCCGTCGTCGGCCCGCAGCAGGTCTCCAGCAATGGCTTCTGAGCGTCGTTGCCGCAACGCTTCTGGTCGGTGTTTTGGCCGCCTTGCTTCTTGCGTGACAGCCGCCCCGGTTATGGTTGAGGATTGAGGCGTTCGGGCGGGATGCGTACAGTCATCTCGCCTTTCTTCGGTTCAACATAAAGAACCAGCGCATACATGCTGCCGTAAACCAGCCCGGCGATGATCGCCAGTATGGTCAGGAGTCGGAACAGAGTCGGCATGCATCGCCCTTGAACTTTTCGCCCGTTGAACCGGGTCCCGTTATGGGACGGGCGCATGATCATTTCAAGGATCAGAAGCAACGCGAACAGGCCGCCCTGCTTGACGCGGTGCGGCTTTTCATGTCGATACCGCCCTCGAAGGACGGAGGCGATGGCGGACGTGATGTGTCCCGACATTTCGAGCTTGCGCAGGCGCTGCGGTGCGAAGCCGGCGGCGCGCTCTGCCGCTGCCAGCCGGTGGGGATCGCCGTGACGCTTGCCTCTCCGCATCAGGCTTCCACCATCCATGATCGTCTCGGTGATCGTGTCGTCGTCTTCGTCGGGTTGATGGGGGCCGGCAAGACCGCGATCGGACGCAAGGTCGCTCAGGCGTTGCAGCTTCCATTCGTAGACAGCGATCACGAGATCGAAACCGTGTCGCGCATGACCGTCCCGGAGCTTTTCGAGCGTTACGGCGAGCCGGAGTTTCGCGCACTCGAGCAGCGGGTCATCGAGCGGCTGTTGCGCGAGGGGCCGCGTGTCGTCTCGACCGGAGGTGGCGCCTTCATGAACGCGCAGACGCGCGAGGCGATCGCGGAGCATGGTATCTCCATCTGGCTCAAGGCCGATCTCGACCTGCTGATGGAGCGCGTAGCGAAGAAGCAGAACCGACCGCTGCTTAAGAATGCGGATCCGCGCGCAATCATGGCCAAGCTGATGGCGGACCGATATCCGGTCTATGCGCTCGCCGATGTGACAGTGGCGACTCGTGATGCGAAACGCGAACTGATAACGGAAGAGGTGCTCCAGGCTCTCGGTGAACATCTGAAGCTTGCCACGCGCGACGAAACGAGAACCACATGATCTCCGATGAACCCGGCATCCGAACCGTTCATGTTGAGCTTGGCAGTCGCGCCTATGACATTCTCATAGGCGGCGGCCTGCTGGCCTCGGCGGGCGATGCACTCGCCAGGTGTTTCCCCGGCGCACGCGCTGCAATCGTCACCGACGAGAATGTCGCTGCCCGGCATGCGGCCACCCTCAAGCAAAGCCTTGAAGGTGCTGGCATGGCGACGGCGACGATTACGATTGCGCCGGGCGAGCGCAGCAAGAGCTTCGCTGTGCTGGAGCACGTCGTTGACGAGGTTCTGGCGGCTCGGCTCGAACGCGGCGACGTGGTGATCGCGCTCGGCGGCGGCGTCGTCGGTGATCTTGCCGGCTTCGTCGCGGGCATCGTACGTCGTGGCATGGCCTTCGTGCAGGTGCCGACCTCGCTGCTGGCGCAGGTGGATTCTTCCGTAGGCGGCAAGACCGGCATCAACACCGCGCATGGCAAGAATCTCGTCGGCGTGTTCCAGCAGCCCGGGCTGGTCATTGCCGATACCGATGTCCTCGACACGCTGCCCCGACGCGAATTCCGCGCCGGCTATGCCGAGGTCGTCAAATACGGGCTCATCGACCGTCCGGATTTCTTCACCTGGCTGGAGGCCAACTGGCGGGACATCTTTGCCGGCGGCCCGGCGCGCGTGGAAGCGATAGCCGTTTCCTGCCAGGCCAAGGCTGACGTCGTGGCGCGCGACGAGCGCGAAACCGGGGATCGCGCGCTGCTCAATCTTGGCCATACCTTCGGCCACGCGCTCGAGGCGGCGACCGGCTACGACAGCGCGCGCCTCGTTCACGGCGAGGGGGTTGCCATCGGCATGGCGCTTGCACATCGATTCTCCAACCGCCTGAATCTGGCCAGCCCCGACGATGCGGCACGCGTTGAGGCACATCTCTCGGCGGTCGGCCTGCCGGTCTCGGTTGCCGAGATTTCCGGTGATTTGCCGGGGCCGGAGCGTATGCTCGACTATATTGCCCAGGACAAGAAGGTGTCGCGTGGCGCCCTGACCTTCATCCTCACGCACGGCATCGGTCGCTCCTTCGTTGCCAAGGACGTGCCGGCGTCGGAAGTGATGTCGTTCCTCAAGGAGAACCTGCCCTCATGACCCTGGAGATGTGGCTCACGCTCGCGGGGATCGCGGTGTTGATCG
>JAEWFU010000373.1 GCA_023388675.1 Pseudomonadota bacterium
ATCCGACGGCCCCGATGGAATCGACGGATTACGTCGCCCAGCTCGCGACCTTCTCGCAGGTCGAGCAGTCGGTCGAGATCAACAAGAAGCTCACCGAGATGCTGCAGGCATCGACCATGGCGCAGGCAACCGGATTGATCGGCAAGGTCGTCGAGAGCATGGATGGTGAGATCAGCGGCGTCGTCCGTCAGGTCGAGATCTATTCCGACGGCATCGTGGCGGTCCTCGACGGTGGCGAGAAGCTGGCCATCACACCCGGCGTCATTATCCGCGATGCCGATTACACGCCGCCGCCGGGAGACGAGACGCCAGGTGACGATGAGCAGCCTGGCGGCGACGAGCAGGCAGCGTGAACGAAGCCGATGCCCTCGACATCGCACAGTATGCGGTCTGGACCGTCCTGACCGCATCCGGCCCGGCCGTGGCCGTGGCGATGTTCGTCGGCGTTGGCATCGCCTTCATTCAGGCGCTTACGCAGGTGCAGGAAATCACTCTTACCTTCGTGCCGAAGATCGTCGCAATCCTTCTGGCGGTTGCTTTTTCAGCCCCCTTCGTCGGCGCCCAGATCGCCGGCTTCACCAACGTGATGTTCCAGCGCATAGAGACGGGTTTCTGATCCGCCTCCGGGCCTCGACCTTCCGACCTCATTTTCGCACAAGCTTGGCAGCCTAGTCTCTGGCCGGCGGCGTGTGTTTGCACGCCTGTGAACTGGTAGATGGTCGGACAGGCATGGCAATCAGCGACAGCGTTTCCCTTCCCGAAGTCAAGAACTACGGTCGAGACATCGCGCTTGCGGTCGGCGTCATCACGATCCTGTCGATCCTGTTCCTGCCGATCCCGGCGTTCCTGATCGACTTTGGGCTTGCGCTTTCAATCGCCGTTTCCGTGCTGATCCTGATGGTCGCGCTGTGGATGCAGCGGCCGCTCGACTTCACGTCGTTTCCAACGATCCTCCTGATCGTCACCATGCTGCGGCTGGCACTCAGCATCGCCACGACACGCGCGATCCTGTCGCACGGCAACGAGGGCACCAACGCGGCCGGTTACGTCATCGGAGGCTTTTCGAATCTCGTCATGGCCGGCGACTTCGTCATCGGCCTGATCGTCTTCCTTATCCTGATCACGGTGAACTTCATCGTCATCACCAAGGGCGCGACCCGTATCGCGGAAGTAGGCGCGCGCTTCACCCTCGACGCCATTCCCGGAAAGCAGATGTCGATCGACGCCGATCTTTCGGCCGGTGTCATCGACGACAAGGAAGCCCAGCGCCGCCGCCGCGAGCTGGAAGAAGAAAGCTCCTTCTTCGGCGCCATGGACGGTGCCTCGAAATTCGTGCGCGGCGACGCCATCGCCGGCCTCATCATCACCGTCATCAATATCGTCGGCGGCATCGCGATCGGCTACACGCGCCACGGCATGGGCATGAGCGAGTCTGCCGACATCTTCGTCAAGCTGTCGGTCGGCGATGGCCTGGCGACCCAGATCCCAGCCCTGATCGTTTCCCTTTCGGCAGGCCTTGTCGTCTCCAAGGGTGGCACCCGCGGCGCGACCGACGAAGCCGTGTTCGGCCAGCTCGGCGCCTATCCGCGTGCATTGTCGGTTGCCGCTGTGCTGATGTTCGCACTCGGACTGATGCCCGGCCTGCCCGCGATACCCTTTATGGCGCTTGCCCTGTGCCTGGCAGCGATCGCCTACGTCATTCCGCTTCAGCGCAAGAAGCACAAGGATGCGCAGGCTGTGATCGAGAAGGAGCTGGAGGAAGCCAAACAGGAAGAGGAAAAGCAGTCGATCAAGTCGTCGCTCAAGACGGCCGAAATCGAGCTGCTACTGGGCAAGCAGCTTTCCATGCGCCTGCTGGCATCTCATCAGGAACTTGCCTTCCGCATGGGCAAGATGCGGAAGAAGTTCGCCACCCAGTACGGTTTCGTCGTGCCGGAAGTCAGGCTTACAGACGACTTCTCGATTCCACCCAAGAGTTATCAGATCAAGGTTCACGGCACCGTGGTCGCCGAGTACCATATGCGTGTCGGCGAGGTCACGGTGCTGCTGGGCAACGGCCCGGTCCCCGAAGTTCCCGGCGAGGAAGTGCGCGAACCTGCTTTCGGCATGCGGGCCTATTCCGTCTCGGAGATGTTTGCGGAAGATCTCAAGCGCGAGCGCTTTACCTATGCCGACAACATGTCGGTGCTGCTGACCCACCTCTCCGAGGTGATCCGCAACAATCTCCCGCAGCTTCTTTCCTACAAGGACATGAAGGCGCTGATCGAGCGGAAGGCCCAGGAGTACCGCAAGCTTATCGACGAGGTCTGCACCTCGCACATTTCCTATCCCGGCCTTCAGGCAGTGCTGAAGCTGCTGCTGGCCGAACGCGTCTCGATCCGCAACCTGCACCTCATCATCGAGGCGATCGCGGAGATAGCACCACACGTGCGGCGTACCGAGCAGATCGTCGAACACGTGCGAATCCGCATGGCGCAGCAGATTTGCGGCGATTTGACCGAAGGCGGCGTGCTGAAGGTGCTGCGGCTCGGCAATCGTTGGGACCTGGCATTCCATCAGGCCCTTAAGCGCGACACGAAGGGCGAAATCCGCGAATTCGACATCGATCCCCGGCTGCTGGAGGAATTCGGCAACGAGGCCACCAAGGCAGTGCGCAAACATCTCAATGCCGGAGAGCGGTTCGTGCTCGTCTCCGCGCCGGATGCGCGACCCTACGTGCGCATGATTATCGAACGGCTTTTCACAACACTGCCGGTCCTGTCGCACGTGGAGATCGCACGCGGCGTCGAGGTACGCGTCCTCGGCTCCATTTCCTAGGCGCAGGGGGAATGCTGAACGGTCTCAACCTCGAGACGCTGGCCTTTGCGGCATTCCTCGCCTTCTGCCGCATCGGCACATGCTTCATGTTGATGCCCGGCTTCTCGAGCGCGCGCGTGGCCATGCATGTCAGGCTGTTTGTTGCACTCGCGGTCACGTGGGCATTGCTGGCGCACCTCTGGGATTCGATCATCCCGCACCTCGACCGTGAACCGGACGGCATGCTCCTGCTGGTGGCGTCCGAAATTCTGGTCGGCGCGACGATCGGCCTGGTCACGCGCTTCTATGTTCTGGCGCTGCAGTTTGCGGGCGCGGCCATCGCCATGACCGGCGGTTTCGGCGGCATGTCGGGAACTGTCGTGGAAGAGAACGAGCCCCAAGCCGCGCTCACCGCGCTCATCACGCTTTGCGCCTTGCTTCTGCTGTTCGTCTTCGATTTCCACCACGAGATCCTGAAAGCGCTCATCCTTTCCTACGAAGCTGTTCCGGTTTCAGGGACGTTCGGCGCGCAATCGGCACTGATAGACCTCGTCGACACCCTGTCGCAGTCGTTCTACATCACCCTGCGCCTCGCCAGCCCCTTCATCGCCTACGCGATCCTGGTCAATCTGGCGGTCGGCTTCGTCAACAAGCTCACGCCGCAGATTCCGGTCTATTTCGTATCCATGCCGTTCCTGATCGCCGGCTGCCTCATCCTTCTCTATTTCGGCATCGGCATCATGCTCAGCCTGTTCGTGGACGGCTTCCTGCCCACGACGCTCGGAGGCTGACATGGCGACGCGCGCGGAACGGTTGAAACGCCTCGTACGGCTTCAGCAGCAGATCAAGGCGCTGCACGAGACGAAGCATGCGACGCATCTGTCGCAGGCCGCAGCCGCACGGCAGGAGGCAAACGAGATGCTGGAGGCGCTCAACGCGGCCTCGCCCATGCCCGGGCTGTTTCCGGACCTCTACAACCGGCGAATCGGTGCCGCCATGGAGCGCGAAGCGAGAGAAAGCGATCGGGCACAGCAGGAAGCCTCACGTGTCGCCACGGCAACTGCCCGCACCAACATCGTCGAACGCGCCTATCGAGAGGCTTTTCGCCTCGAAGAGCGCGAAACGGCCGAGAAAGAGCAGCTCGAAACCATCGAGCGCAAGCTGTCGGCCCCAAAGTAAGCCTGCCACAAGCTTGTCACGCCATATTCGCAAAATCGAAATCAACATGTTGGGAGGTCCTGCCTTTGGCGATTTCACCCCCAAGCGACATCGTGATGGATGTGGCACGGGCGGCCGATCCTGCCGCCGCGCAAGCAGCACGGGCACGACTATCCTCGCTCGCCAGCCAGCGCGCCGATGGCGCCGGCTTCCAGCCAGTCGGGATGCCTTCGACCACGGCCACAAAGGCGCCTGCCGAGCCCAAATCGCCGGCGGCCGAAGCCTTCCAGAAGTTCGAGGCCGTCGTGCTGCAGACCTTCATCCAGTCCATGCTGCCGAAGGATACGCAGTCCGTCTACGGACAGGGTATGGCAGGCGAGATGTGGCAATCGCTGCTCGCCCAGCAGCTTGGTGACGTGATGGCGGCGCGCGGCGGCATCGGCATCGCCGATCGCATTCTCGGCGACCACTACCGCGCCCAGGGAAAACCGGCAGTCGAGGGTCCCGCGCGTGACGCATCGCCGGAACGCGCGGAAAAAGATGCTCAGGAGATGCTCTCGGTCGCGCTGGTGCAGGAAATCCAGCGCAAGACCGCCCAATCGATCGGCGAGGAGCGCGCCATGACGCCTTCCGTCACCAGCAGCCGCTAATTTCAGTCAGAGTCAGATGAGAAAAGCTCTATGCCAGACCACGCGGAATTCATGCAGCCAGAGGCTCCGGATAACAACAGTTCGGGGACAGCGCTCATGAATCTCTCTGCCATCCTCGGCCGCATCGAAGAAACAGTGGACGCGGAAACTGCCGCGATCCGCACGGATGTACGCTTCGACATCAAGGCATCGAACCTTCGCAAGAGCCGCTATCTGTACGAGCTCAACAAGGCGGTTTCGGGCCTCGGCGACACGGCGCTCGGCGATGAACACCGCGACGGCATCATCCGCCTGCGCGAGAAGCTCTCGGCCAACGAAGCCGCCATCCTCGCCCACCTCAACGCCGTGACCGAGGTCGCGACACTGATGCAGGACGCCATCCAGCGCGCCGAAGCCGACGGCACCTACAGCGCCAGCGAATTCGGCAGGATGGCCGGCCAGCCATGATCAAGTTCATGGTCGCCGCCCTGTGGATCAGCATCGCCACCACCGGCGCGCTGCTCTACTCGTTCCAGTCGGCGCAAAAGCCGCAGGACACTGCGGCTGCCGAACCGACGGCGTTTCAGGGGCTCGACTATGTAAAGACCGGGATCATTTCGGTGCCGGTATTCGACCGGGGCAAGGTCTACGGCTATTTCCTCGTGCGCCTTGTCTTCACCGCCGAAGGCACCAGGCTCGCCGCGCTCAAGCTTCCCGCCGAGGCGTTGCTGGCCGACCAGGTCTACACGCAGCTTTACGCCAGCCCCGAGATCGATTTCACCAAGCGCGACGACCTCGACATCGATGCTTTCCGCGAAAGCATTCGCACCGGCGTCAACGAGAGGCTCGGCGAGCAGCTTATCCGCGAGGTTCTGGTCGAGCAGGTCGACTTCCTGCCGAAGGACGAAGCCGGTTCCAACACGATCGGCCAGGCTGCATCAACGCCGGTTTCCGCGGCTGCCCCGACCGGCCACTGAAAGTCAGCCGAAGCGAGGCTTGCGCTTTTCCAGAAAGGCTTTCAGTCCTTCTCGCGCATCGGCGCCCGTCTGCGACAGCGCCGCACTCAGGCTTTCCGTGTACAGCCCATCATCGTGCGACATGTTGCCGATGCGGGCGATCGACTGGATGATGAGGTAGTTGACCAGCGAGGCGTTGCCGGCGATCTCGCGCGCCAGCTCATCGGCCTTGGCCAGCGCCTCGCCTTCACCGACAAGGTGATGGGCAAGCCCCAGTCGACACCCCTCCTCGCCGTTGTAGCTGCGCCCCGTCAGCATCATCTCGGTCATCCTGTCGGGGCCGAGAATGCGCCCCACCCGCACCGTCGCGCCGCCGCCGACGAAGATGCCGCGCTTGCCTTCGGGCAGCCTGAACACCGTCGACGGCTCGGCCACCCGCACATGTGCGGTACTGGCGATCTCCAGCCCACCACCCATTACGGCGCCGGAAAGGGCCGCGACCACCGGCACGCCGGAAAACTGGATCGTATCCATGAGCCGGTGCCAGCCACGGGAGTGCCGCATGACCTGTTCGGGCTCGCGCTCGACCTGCTCGGACAGATCCAATCCGGATGAAAAGTGTCCGCCCGCGCCGCTGAGCACGATGGCGCGCACCCCGTCGGGGATGGCATTGAAGAAGCCCGCGAGCGCTTCCAGAAGTGCGTCGTTGATCGCGTTCCGTTTTTCGGCGCGGTTAAGCACCAGGCGGGCGATCGGCCCTTCCACGCAGGTCAGAAGTACCGGTTCGTCTTTCTTCATGTCTTTCCTAGCGAATCTGCCGCCGCAAGATCGCCAGCGTCCTCGCTCTGCTATAGATTGTTTTGTTGTATAACAATATAGCTGCTTTCCTGGGCCGCGTCGAGCGAATTGCCTATTCATCGCGCAACCCGGGAAAATATGTGTCGCCCCGCATTCGAGGCGGTAAACTGGCTTACGCAGCCGCGATTCGAGCCTCGGCAACGCATGAACCGAATTCCGGTTGTTTCACCCAGGTCGCGGTTAT
>JAEWFU010000415.1 GCA_023388675.1 Pseudomonadota bacterium
GTTCATCGGCGGCCAATGGAAGAAGGCTGCGAGCGGCAAGACCTTCGACACTGCCGAACCCGCCACCGGCAAACATCTGACGAGCCTGGCCGAGGCGGGGCATGACGACATCGACGCGGCCGTGGCGGCCGCCCGCAAGGCGCTGCCGAAGTGGCAGGCCGCTTCCGGCTATGAGCGCGCGCGCGTGCTCTACGCCATCGGCCGCGCCATGCAGCGCCATGCGCGGCTTTTCGCGGTGCTGGAATCGCTCGACAACGGCAAGCCGATCCGCGAAAGCCGCGACATCGACGTCCCGCTGGCGGTCCGCCACTTCATCCATCATGCCGGCTGGGCGCAGTCGCTGGGCAAGGAGTTCCCGGGCCATGCAGCGGTCGGTGTTGCCGGCCAGATCATCCCGTGGAATTTCCCGTTGCTGATGCTCGCCTGGAAGATCGCACCGGCGCTCGCCGCGGGCTGCACGGTGGTGCTTAAGCCGGCCGAATTCACGCCGCTTACGGCGGTGCTGTTCGCCGAAATCTGCGAGAAAGCCGGCGTGCCTAAGGGTGTCGTCAACATCGTTCACGGCGGCCCGGAAGCGGGCGCGGCAATCGTCAATCACCCCGACATCGACAAGATCGCCTTCACCGGCTCGTCCGAGGTCGGCAAGATCATCCGCAAGGCAACCGCCGGTTCGGGCAAGAAACTGTCGCTGGAACTGGGCGGCAAGTCGGCCTTCGTCGTGTTCGAGGATGCCGATCTGGATTCCGCGGTGGAAGGCCTCGTCGATGGTATCTGGTTCAACCAGGGCCAGGTCTGCTGCGCCGGGTCGCGGCTGCTGGTGCAGGAAGGCGTCGCCGACGCCTTCCTCGCCAAGGTGCGCGCGCGCATGGAGAAGCTGCGGCTCGGTGATCCGCTCGACAAGAACACCGACATCGGCCCCCTGGTCGACCGGACCCAGCTCGAGCGCGTACGCGGCCTCGTCGCCGAGGGCGAAAAGCAGGGCGCGCAATGCTGGCAGCCGGCTGGCGAGGTGCCAGCGACCGGCTGGTATCACCTGCCGGTGCTCGCCACCAACGTAGCCCCCGCCAACATCCTCGCCCAGGAGGAGGTGTTCGGCCCGGTTCTGGCGACGATGACCTTCCGCAACACGGAAGAAGCGATCGAGCTCGCCAACAACACCCGCTACGGGCTGGCCGCTTCCGTGTGGAGCGAAAACGTCAATCTCGCGCTGCATGTCGCGCCGCAGCTCAAGGCCGGCGTGGTGTGGATCAACGGCACCAACATGTTCGACGCCGCCTGCGGCTTCGGCGGCTACCGCGAAAGCGGATTCGGGCGCGAGGGCGGACGCGAGGGAATGGTCGAGTATCTCGCCCTGCCAAAGGCCAAAAGCCAGCCGCTCAAGGCGTATGAAGCGCCGGGCGGCACCTCGGAACGCTCCGACGGCGACGGCTCCTTCATCGACCGCACGCCGAAGCTCTTCATCGGCGGCAAGCAGACGCGTCCGGACGGCAACTACTCCATGGCCGTTCATGACGCCAAGGGCCGCCATGCCGGCGAGGTCGGGCTAGGCAGCCGCAAGGACATCCGCGACGCCGTCAGCGCCGCGCGCGCTGCCAAGGGGTGGGCGGGTACCACGGCCTACAATCGTGCGCAGGTGCTCTACTTCCTCGCCGAGAATCTTGCAGTCCGCACCGACGAGTTCGCCGCGCGCATCGCAAACCTCACCGGCGCATCGGCGAAGGCGGCGCGCGCAGAGGTCGACGCCTCGATCGAACGCCTGTTCGAAGCCGCCGGCATGGCCGACAAGTTCGAAGGCACGGTGCACAATCCCCCTGCCCGCGCCGTCACGCTGGCGCTTCACGAGCCGGTCGGCGTCATCGGCATCGTCGCGCCCGACGAGCAACCGCTGCTCGGCCTGGTCGCGATGCTGGCGCCGGCGCTGGCGATGGGCAACAGTGTCGTCGCCGTGCCTTCCGCACGCTGGCCGTTGGTCGCCACCGACCTCTATCAGGTGCTGGAGACCTCCGACATTCCCGCAGGCGCGGTCAACATCGTCACCGGCCGAACCGGCGAACTCGCAAGCGTGCTGGCCAGGCACGACGACGTCGACGGTCTCTGGCTCGTCGCCGATGCGGCCACCTGCAAGGCCGCTGAGCTGGAGTCGACCGGCAACCTGAAACGCGTCTGGACCTCCAACGGCAACGCCATCGACTGGAACGGCGAAGCGGGATCGCTCACGCCATTCCTCCGCCGGGCCGTAGAGGTCAAGAACGTCTGGGTGCCCTACGGCGACTGAGCCCCATTGAGACTTGATCTGAGGGACCGCCGGCCGGCCCCTTGGCCGGCGGTAATTTCAGGCGTCTGCTATTGATTGGCAGGACTGACGGTGATCTTCAGGTGATCGCCCTCAATGCGCAATTCCTCGACGCCGGCCCGTTCGGCGTTGAAGACGATCGCCCGCGCGGGCGTCCTGCCCTTGCAGAACATACTGTTACGCTGGGCCAGACCACCGTCTGAAAAGGTGCCGAGCGCGGACCCAGGAAGACTTCCGGCAACATCTTGCCAGTCGCGCGGCAGTTTCCCGCAGTCGCCGCGTTCGGCATGGATGACCTTGCTTTGGCCGACCATCATGAACACTTCGGGGTCGTAACGCACCAGCGGTGCGTCGTCCGCAGGACCGCGCCACGGGCGCCACCCCGAAGCCCAGACGTTGCCGATCGCAAGACCGAGCACGAATATCGCGGCCGCCCCTGCAAGGGTCTTCAGATCGGGTAACGCTGATATCCAGCCTGCCGCCGTCGCAGGCGGCGCATCGCGGGGCGGAACAACGCTGCGCGGCCCATCGGTAGGGCTGTCCTCCCCGGTCTCGTTCGCCTGCCGATAGAGCACAGTCCAGTGCTCCAGGAGCACGGGATCATCGCCGATGCCCAGCATCTGCTCCAGTATCCTGAGACTGCGCAGCCGGGGTATGTGCCGGCCCGAGCGCCAGTTGTTCAGGTTTCGCAGTGCCGTGTCATATTCCTTCTGGCCGCCGTTTCCCGCCGCTTCGCAATATTTGGCGGCAAGCGACGCGGCATCGTGAAACCCCGCCCTGTTGCACAGCTCGTCGAAAAGAACGTGCCATCGATTGATGCGCGTCAGTTCTTGCATAGTCATATCCTAACCCCCTGGTGCACTTCCGGTGTCTGCCTCGACCACGTCGATCTTCATGAAATCGCCAAGCAGCCGGATCTCTTCGATTCCGATGCCGGTGCCCGTGAACATGACGGCGCGAACGACCATTTCCTTGCCGCAGTCGTTGACCATCTTGCGCGCCAGCCCGCCGTCGGCAAACGTCCCCAGCGGCGTCGACGGTACCCGCGGGACGATCTGCTCCCAGCCGGGCGGCGGCCCGTCGCAATCCAGAAAATCCCCATGGATGAGCTTGCTCGAGCCCAGCGAGACGCGGACATAGGCATTGTAGTTGACCGGAGGCAGATCGGCCGGCGGCGGCTGGTTTCCGCTTGTGATCGTCGCTATGGCAAGGCCCGCCCCCAGAACCGGCAAAGAGCCGATTATGCCCCAGCGGCGCAATCCGGTTTCCGACCACCACGGGGCCGGTGCCGGCGCAGCACCGCCCCCATCGTCCCGATACCCGGCCGTCCTGGCTGCGTGATAGAGCACATTCCAGTGCCGTTGAAGGGCCGGATCCCGGCTCACCTCGAGCATATCGGACAGAATGAAGAAACTGCCGCGCCGCGGAACCCGTTTTCCGTTCCGCCAGCTTCTCAGCTTGGTCTTGGCGCCCTCGAAATCTTCCTGTCTCGTCCTGTTCGTGCGGGCGCAGAGCTTGCTCGCCAGATCAGCGTTGTCATAATAGCCGGCATTGTTGCAGACGACATCGAAAAGCTCGTGCCACGTCCTGTATTCGCGCCAGCGATCCAGGTTCATCGCCAGAAGTCCCCACCACGATTGGAAGTCAATTTTTCCGAAACTGTAGGAAATCGCAACCGGGCCCTTGTTCCATTTTTCCGGTTTTTCCGGAAATCGCCGGCTTTTGCGCATGGCTTCCGAAGGCGGAGAGGAGGCAGGCAGTCTGCAAGGCGCGGCCGATGACCGACGGCGATATCCAACGCGGTCCGGCAGCATCTTTTCGGTGAAAGCTGTGCCATATTGCGCGCTGCCGCAGCCGGCCGAAGGCAAAGCGGACCAGGCACCGAGGGGAACCGTGACCGAAATCGTCCTGCACAACTACTTCCGTTCGTCGACCTCCTACAGGGTCCGCATCGCGCTCAACATGAAGGGGCTCGACTACACCTACGTCGCGCATCATCTGCGCCACGGCGGCAATCGCGCGCCCGAATATCTTGCGGTCAATCCGCAAGGGCTCGTGCCCGCGCTGGTGTGGAGCGACGGAACGATGATCGCCCAGTCGCTTGCGATCATCGAGTTTCTCGACGAGATGCAGCCCGACCCGCCGCTCCTGCCCGCAGATCCTCATGGCCGGGCACGGGTGCGTATGCTGTCACAGATGATTGGTTGCGACACCCATCCGGTGAACAATCTGCGCGTGCTGAATGCGCTGCGCAGCCGCTATGGCGCGGACGACGCCGAGATCGCCTCGTGGTTCAGGCACTGGGTGAACGAAACCTTCGAACCGCTTGAGAAGATTCTCTCCGAAAGCCCACAAACAGGAACGTTCTGCTACGGCGCGACGCCGGGCATGGCAGACATCTGCCTGGTTGCGCAGGTCGCCAACAATGCGCGCTTCAACGTCGACATGTCCGCCTATCCGACGATCGCGCGCATCCGCGATGCGTGCATGGCGCTACCTGCCTTCGAGGAAGCCGCACCCGCGCACCAGCCGGACGCCGAATAATTCTGGCTTCAGCCTTCGGTGAGCAGAAGCAGCAGCGTTTCGGCCACGAAGGCCGGCCGTTCCTCGCCTTCGATCTCCATCGTGCTTGCGGATTTCATGAGGTGCTGGCCAGGCGCCTTCTCCTCCAGCGAAATCAGCGTCGAGCGCAGCCGTACCCGCGCGCCTGCTTTCACCGGAGCCAGGAAGCGCAGCCGGTCGAGCCCGTAATTGATCGCGACCGATACACCCTGCGGCTGGGTTCCGATCTCGGCTGCAAGCGCCGGGATCAACGACAGGGTCAGGAAGCCGTGGGCGATCGGCGCGTGATAGGGGCTTTCCGCGCGGGCGCGCTCGACATCGACGTGGATCCACTGGTCGTCGCGCGTGGTCTTGGCGAAGCTGTCGATCATCGACTGGTCGACCTCGATCCAGCTCGACACGCCAAGTTCCTTGCCGACCTTCGATTCGAGGTCGGCAAATGTCAGTTGATTGTCCGCCAAGTTCAGTCCTTCCGGCTTCAAGTCTCGATCAGGCACCGTCTATCGAGATCCGCCGCGCGCGTCAGGCCGCACAGCGCCAGCGTCAGGTCGAACTCGGCAACGATGTTGCGGATGACCTCGCACACGCCGTCCTCGCCCGCAAGCGCGAGGCCGTAGACGTAGGGCCGGCCAAGCAGCACCGCACACGCGCCGAGCGCAAGCGCCTTGGCAATGTCGGCGCCGGACCGCACACCCGAATCGAGCAGCACCGGCATCGTGCCGGCCGCCGCCACTACCGTCGGCAGCATGTCGAGGGTAGCCGCTTCGCCATCGACCTGCCGGCCTCCGTGATTCGACACGATGATGCCGTCGACGCCATGCTTGACGGCGAGCGCCGCATCGTCGGGACGGCGCAGGCCCTTGAGCAGGATCGGCAGCTTCGTTATCTCGCGCAGGCGCGCAATGTCGGACCAGTTGAGGTCGGGACGCGAATAGGTGGCGGTAAAATGCGCGACCGCGGCGCGCATCTGCTGCATGGTCAGCCCATACTCGCGCCCCTTGCGCAGCAGGCTCAGCGCGGTGCTCAGGATGCCCGCTCCCCTTGGCCGGAAGCCGGTTTCGGGTGGGCTTGCCGGTATCTTCGTCCGGAACACCGGATCGCTGAGATATTGCGCCAGCCCCAGCCCGCGCAGGAACGGCAGATAGGCAAGGTCGAGATCGCGCGGCCGCCAGCCCAGCAGCGTCGTGTCGAGCGTCACGACGATCGCTTCGCAACCGCAATTTTCCGCGCGCGAGACCAGCGAACGCACGACCTCGTCATCGCTGGACCAGTAGAGCTGGAACCAGCGCGGCGCATCGCCCATTTCCGCCGCACAGTCTTCCATCGCGACCGACGCCTGATTGGAAAAGACGTACCCTATGCCTTCGCGCGCGGCTGCCCTGGCGACTGCGCGATCGGCCAGTGTATGCGCCATCTCCAGCACGCCTATCGGGGCAAGCAGAACGGGTGCGCGATGCGTTCGGCCGAACAGTTCCACCGAGAGATCGCGTGTGGAGACGTCGTTGAGAACACGCGGGGACAGATGCCGGCGTTCGAAGGCCGCCCGATTGTCTGCCATCGTATGCTCGCTGCCCGCTCCACCGATGATGTAGGCGGCCGCCTCGCGCCGCATCCGTCTCGCCGCGCGTCGCTCGAGCGCATCCGGCGCGAGGCACCAGCGGCCGCTTGCCTCCGGCTCCGGTGACGTAGATTTCAGTCTGCCGCAGGCGTCCGGGTTGTGGCGGCACCGCGCCGTCAGCACGATCAGGCATGAATTCCTCCCCGCTCTCGGCGGCACCTGTGATACCGCCATGGCGAGTGTAGAGTGGCCGGCCACGCGCTTCAATTGTGGAAGATGAGCCTTTCGCCGACATGTAGGGCAAGCCCCGCCAGCCCGCCGATCAGCATGCCGTTGAAGCGGATATATTGCAGGTCGCGGCCGATATTGATCTCCACCAGCCGGGTGAGTTGCAGAATGTCCCAGCGCCGCACCTGATCCGCGATGAAGGTGGATACGCCGCTCTTCTGGTTCTCGACGAAGGAGGCGAGCGCCATGACGAAGCCCTGGTTCATGTCGGCGCGAATTTCCGGCTCGTCCCCGAGCTGGCGACCGACCTGCACGAACATGTCCGCCAGATGCCGGCGCACGGTAGACTGCTCGGAGGCCAGATCCCGTTCGACGAACGAACGCAGGCTGGTCAGGAAATCACCGGCAAGCCCCCGCAGTTCGGGCCGGGCGAGCAGGTCGTGCTTGAGCTGTTCGGCGCGCGCCGCATAAGCGGGCGATGTACGCAGGTCGTCGATGAAGCCCGTGACGAAGCGGTCGAACTCGCGCCGCATCGGATGTTCGGGGTCGGCCTCCACCTCGGCGATGAGCGTGCCGGCCGATGCGACGATCTTCTTGAGAAGGTAAGCGTCAGCCTTGAACAGATTGGCGACGCTGGGCAATTCCTGCCTGATCTTGTCCCGGATCGCGGCCAGCGCTTCTTCATCCGACAGCAGCCGCCCGAAGACGCGAAGCAGCTCGTCGAAAAGCTGCTGGTGGCGCCGGTCGGCCGTGAAGGCCGTCAGCAGGTCTGCCGCCAACGGCGCAACCTGCAATTTTTCGATCTGCTCGGTGACGCGCTTGACGACGAAATCCCGCATCCCCGACCCTTCGATAGCCACGAGCGCCTGCGGCACGAGCCTTGCGACGAACCGGGAGAGACCGGCGGACCGCCTGCGGTCGGAAAGCCACTCGGAGACAAGAAGCGCGAAATCCACTTCCTGAAGCTTTTCGCGCACCGGACCGGGTGCGAGGAAATTGACCTCGATGAACCGACCGAGATTGTCGGCGATGCGATCCTTGTTGGCGGGAATGATCGCGGTGTGCGGGATCGGCAGGCCCAGCGGGCGGCGGAACAGCGCAACGACGGCGTACCAGTCGGCAAGCCCGCCGATCGCGGCTGCTTCGGCAAAGGCTGCGACGTAAGCGAACGCCGGGTAGCTGTCCTGCAACGCCCTCGCGCCGAGAAACACCGCGACGCAGGCAACCAGCGCGGCCGTGGCCACCGCCTTGGTCCGCCTGAGGGCCGCAAGCTTGGCGCCGTCTTCGGCTGATTGCGCCACTTCGTGCCCGACCGTTTGCGATGGAGCCGCCATGGGCTGTCCTCTCGATCATCTGATTCCGCTGCTGCGGTCCAATGTGGGGCGTCGGCGGGCGTTCGTCACCCGCCGTAGCCCCGCGAGAGGTCTTCGATCAGTAAGCGGCGGCCAGCAGCGTGCCGAACGCACCCGCGCCCGGCCGCGCCGGCAATGGCGGCACCGGCTCCAGCCCGATGACACCTAGCGTCTCGCCGTCCTCGAAACGCAGGGACGCGTTGAACCGGCGCGCCAGCCGCTTCATCGCCTCGTTCTGCGGATGGGTGGTGACAAGCAGCCGCTCGTAGCCGAAGGCGCGCGCGCTTTCGATCAGCCGCGCAAAAAGCAGGCTTCCAAGGCCGCGATGCTGCAGGTGACGCTCGACGCTGAATGCGATCTCGCCCGTCGGCTCGGCATCCTGCGGACGCTCGTGCAATTCGGCAGCCCCCAGCACCTGACCGTTCTCGACATAGCCGATGACGAGCGTGCCTGTGCCGAAACTGCGCTCGGCATAGGAGGAAACGAAACCGTCATTTGTGGGACCGTTGAAGCGATCGCGCCGACTCTCGGCATCAAGCCGCAGCAGATGCGCCTTGAACTGGGACAGTTCCGAATGTCTCAGCAGCCTTATCGTGCCTGTAAGGCGCGCGGCCGCATGGTTTGGCGGCTGTTGCATGTCGCAATCCTCGTGGGTTCCTCCCCGAGTCATCGCAACTCGACACAAATCTATATTGTGCAATGCAGCATGATTTGCAAGGCCTGCGCGATGCGCCCGGCACATGCCAGCCATGCATCGATCAGCCCGGCCCGCAGTTATAAGTTGAGATTCATACTCATGATTTTTTCGTTGCACTCTGGAATAGTTCTAAGATATGTTCCATATTAACGAATATGCTTCGCGCCCCTCGAAAGGCAGACCATGCGGCTCACACGCCAGACCAACTATGCCATCCGCATCCTGATGTACTGCGCGGCCAACGAAGGCCGTCTCAGCCGCATTCCCGAGATCGCGGCCGCCTACTCGGTATCGGAACTGTTCCTGTTCAAGATCCTGCAGCCACTCGTCGAGAACAAGCTGGTGGAAACCGTGCGCGGCCGCAACGGCGGCGTGCGCCTCGGCAAGCCCGCCGCTGAGATCACGCTCTTCGACGTCGTCCGCGTGACCGAGGACAATTTCGCGATGGCCGAGTGCTTCGAAAACGATTCGGCCGAGTGCCCGCTGGTCGATTCCTGTGCCCTCAACGAGGCGCTGCGCAAAGCGCTCGGCGCGTTCTTCGAGGTGCTGGAAAGTTATACGATCGAAGACCTCGCCAGCGCGCGTTTCTCCCTGCGCGACCGGCTGGGGATAGACAACCTGCCGCGCGTTGCCGCGAACGGCTGATTTTCAGAGCACCGCCGACTGCGGCAGGATGAACGGCGCGTTGCCGGCAGGCAGGGCGCCCACTTTCAGCCTGCATTCGAACACCCGGTGGATGAGGTCGTCGGTGAACACTTCCGCCGGCGCACCGGACGAGGCCACCCTGCCCCGGCTCATCACCGTCACCTGATCGGCGAACATCGAGGTCAGGTTGAGATCGTGCAGGATGGCGACCACGCCGCCGCCGCGCGTGGCGAAATCGCGCGCGATCTTCATGATGACGAGCTGGTGCTTGATGTCGAGGCTGGAAACCGGCTCGTCCAGGAACAGCCAGCGCGGCTCGCCGTCGAGCACCGGCGCCCACACCTGGCACAGCACGCGCGCAAGCTGCACGCGCTGCTGCTCGCCGCCCGAAAGCTCCTGGTAGAACCGCCCTGCAAATCCTTCCAGATCGACACGCGCAAGCGCGCGCTCGGGCAGCCGCTCGTCCTCGCCGGCAAGCGCGCCGGAGCGGCCGTTGACGATGCCGAGGCGAACGATCTCGCGCACCGTGAACGGAAACGACAGGGTCGTCGCCTGCGGCAGCACCGCACGCAGGCCGGCGGCCTGCCAGGGCTTCATCTCGCGCAGATCGCGCCCGTTCAGCCGGATCGTGCCCTCGGCCTTGAGGTCGCCGGACAGTGCCTTCAGAAAGGTCGTCTTGCCCGATCCGTTGGGTCCGACGATCGCCGTGACCTCGCCGGGACGGGCCTCGAAGCTCACATCCTGCAGGATGCGCTTGTGCCCGATGAAAACCGAAACGTCGCGCGCCTCGATCATGGCTGGTCTCCTCATAGGTCGAGAATGCCCCGCCTGCGCAGCAGGATCCAAAGGAAGAACGGTGCTCCGACCGCCGCGGTGACGATGCCGATCGGCAGCTCCGCCGGCGCGACGATCGTGCGGCTGACCGCATCGGCGAGCAGCAGCAAGGAAGCGCCGAGAAGCGCGGAGGCCGGCAGCAGGAAGCGATGATCGGGGCCGATCAGCAGCCGCAACAGGTGCGGCACGACGATGCCGACGAAACCGATGCCGCCGGAGACGGCCACCGAAGCGCCCGTGGCGGCTGCCACGGCGACGATCGCGATATTCTTGAAGCGCTGTACGGGAACGCCGAGGTGATGCGCCGTCGCCTCGCCAAGCGCCATGGCATTAAGCCCTCGTGCCATGAAGGGCGCGCCCACAAGCGCAAGCACGATGATCGGACCGGCGGCAGCGATCTTGGTCCAGGTCGCGCCGGCAAGCGAGCCGAGGCCCCAGAACGTCAGGTCGCGGAGCTGGCGGTCGTCGGCGAGATAGACGAGAACGCCGGAGAAAGCGCCGGCCATCGCGCCCAGCGCAATGCCGGCCAGGAGCATCGTTGCGATCGATGTCTGCCCCCTGCGGGTCGCGACCCGGTAGAGCACCATTGTCGTGACGAGGCCGCCGCCGAAGGCCGCCAGCGGCAAGGCATATATGCCGAGCAGTGCCGTCACCGGCGCCAGGACGGTTGAACCGAGCACGATCATCGTGATCGCGCCAAGCCCGGCGCCTGAGGAAACGCCCACAAGGCCAGGATCCGCCAGAGGATTGCGAAAC
>JAEWFU010000459.1 GCA_023388675.1 Pseudomonadota bacterium
GGCGTAACGGTAATGATGCCGGCCCTCAATTCGCCCATGGCTGTCTCCTCTGTTACGCCACACATGGAGAGGGCGCGGATCAACGAAAAGGGCGGCCGCGAGGCCGCCCCCGATTTCAGGCAGAGCGGGCCGGATCAGCGATTGCCCATCTGCTTCATGATCATGCCGACGATACCGGTCAGAACGGCACCGCCCGCGCCGCCGCCAACCACATCCCCCAGAATACCGCCGAGCGCACCAGCGTCGCCGCCCATGCCGCCGAGCAGCAAGCCGCCGCCAAGTCCACCCACGCCACCGGAGATGATCTTGATGACCTGGCTCATGTCGACCTGCTTGAGTGCAGCACCGATCGCCTGGCCACCGATGACCCCGGTTACAACCTGGATAATGATAGGAAGAAGCGCTTCCATATGAAGTTTCCCTCTATAACACCGGCGCGAGTCTCGCCGGCGTCGGGAGTGGAAACCCGAATTCGACCAAAGTCAAATGGAGTGGCGACCTGAGGTTGCGCGGAACAGGCGGTCTATTCGGCCGCCACTGCACGCTTAGGCTGCACCTCGGCCATATAGTCTTCCATCAGCGTCCTGGCGATCTCGCCGACCTCGAACCTGTAGGGCCCGATCTCAGAGACCGGCGTCACCTCCGCTGCGGTTCCGGTCAGGAAGGCCTGTTCGAAACCTTCGAGCTCTTCCGGCATGATCGCGCGCTCGATGACTTCCAGCCCACGTGCCTTGGCAAGGTCGATGACGGTGCGGCGGGTGATGCCGTCGAGGAAGCAGTCGGGCGTCGGCGTGTGGATCTTGCCGTCCTTGACGAAGAAAACGTTCGCACCGGTCGCTTCGGCAACCTGCCCGCGCCAGTCGAGCATCAGCGCGTCGGCGTATCCCTTTGCTTCGGCTGCATGTTTGGACAGCGTGCAGATCATGTAGAGGCCGGCCGCCTTGGAACGCGACGGAGCCGTGCGCGGGTCGGGACGGCGGTATTCCGCCATGTCGAGGCGGATGCCCTTCAGCTTCTGCGCGGGATCGAAGTAGCTCGGCCACTGCCAGATTGCGATCGCGCAGTTGATGCGGTTGTGCTGGGCCGAAACGCCCATCATCTCCGAGCCGCGCCACGCGATGGGGCGGACATAGGCATCGGCGAAGCCCTGCATGCGCAGCAGGTCGCGGCAGGCATCGTCGATCTCAGCCACCGAATAGGGGATTGTGAAGCCGAGGAGGCGGGCGGACTCGTGCAGGCGCTCGGTATGCTCGGTCAGCTTGAAGATCTCGCCGCCATAGGCGCGCTCCCCCTCGAACACGGCGCTGGCATAATGCAGCCCGTGGGTCAGTACGTGAATCTTCGCCTCCGCCCATTTGACGAATTCGCCATTCATCCAGATGTGACCGTCAAGCTGGTCGAAAGGAACGGATGCCATAGATGTCTCCCTAGAGGCCCAAGGCCCTGTTTTCATTGGACGCGCGGTGCGGGATCGCCTAACCGGATACGCCGGACCGCAACTTTATGCCGAAAGCGAGGCAAGTTGAAGGAAGTTCCGGGTAAGCAGCCCTTCGCTTTTCTTTTCGTTCGCATTCCGGCCGAAAGATTGGCAAAAATTACCATCGGACCGAATTTATGTCAACAAGGCTGACATAAATTCGACGGACAGGAATGACGAGCAGGATATGACGCAGCATCCGGAGCGGAACGAAGACCCGATAAAATCGGCGTTGACGGGAGAAGACGGCATCGATTTCGCCATCATCGAGCTGTTCTTTTTCGCCTATCGAGACTTCACCTCCGACCCTGATCAGATCCTCGGCGAATACGCCTTCGGCCGTGCGCACCATCGGGTCCTGCACTTCGTCAACCGCAGACCGGGCCTCACCGTGGCCGAGCTTCTCGACGTACTCAAGATCACCAAGCAGAGCCTTGCACGGGTGTTGAAGCAGTTGATCGACACAGGCCACATCGTTCAGGTGCAGGGCCCACGCGACAGGCGCCAGCGCGAGCTTTATCCCACGGCGAAGGGCCGCAACCTCGCGCTTGCGCTGGCAGCGCCCCAATCCCGCCGCATCGCCGCTGCATTGGCGGAAGCGACACCCGGCGACCGCGCTACAGTCGAGCGTTTTCTCCTAGGCATGGTCAATTCCGAGCAGCGCGCGCAGATCGACGATCAGACCGCAACCGGGGATGACCGGCGCAGGGAGGCAGGCTAGGATCGCCGCAGGTAGGGGCATTGCACTTGAAGGACTTGCCTATGACGCAGGATTCGCACGTACCGGGCGACGATGCCCCCCATCTTCTCGTGGTCGACGACGACACTCGCATCCGCACCCTGCTGAAGCAGTTCCTGAGCGAAAACGGCTATCGCATCACCGTGGCCGGCAATGCGGACGAGGCGCGGCGCAAGCTGGCCGGGCTCGACTTCGACCTGATCGTGCTCGATGTGATGATGCCGGGAGAGAGCGGCGTGCAGCTCACGCAATCGCTGCGCGAGCAGAAGAACGTGCCGATCCTGATGCTGACTGCACTGTCGGAAACGGACAGCCGGGTGGCCGGCCTTGAGGCCGGCGCGGACGACTACCTGCCCAAGCCGTTCGACCCCCGCGAGTTGCTGCTGCGGCTCAACAACATCCTGCGCCGCGGCGGCCCGCAGCAGACGCCGAAGCTGGAGCAGATCGTTTTCGGACCCTACACGTTCCAGATCGCCCGGCGCGAACTCAAGCGCGGCGGCGAAATCCTGAAGCTGACCGACCGCGAACAGGAGATTCTGGTCATCTTCGCCGAGCGGGCCGGCGATACGATCCCGAGGCACGAGCTGGTCGGCTCGGATGCGGAGGTCGGCGAGCGCACTATCGACGTGCAGATCAACCGCTTGCGGCGCAAGATCGAGCGCGACCCGTCCAATCCGGTGTGGCTGCAGACGGTGCGCGGTGTTGGATACAGGCTCAGTGTCGAATAGACTGACGTCTCGGATGTGCCCTTGAGACCGGGCGCGGGAAAGGGCTGATGGCGAGTTCCGACACACCGGCGCGCGAAGAGTCAGAACGGGCCGGCGGATATCTGCGCCCGCTGGCCGGCTTGTGGAACGGGTTCGGCCGCATCTGGCGGGTGGTGGCCCGCTATCTTCCCAAACGGCTTTACGCGCGTTCGCTCATCATCGTCATCGCGCCGATGATCCTGCTGCAATCCGTGATTGCTTTCGCGTTCATGGAACGACACTGGCAGACGGTCACCCAGCGTCTTTCGGCAGCGGTCACGCGCGACATCGCCGCAGTCATCGACATGATCGAGACCTATCCCCCCGGCGACAACTATGCCGACGTGATCCGCATCGCGCAGGAGCGGCTGCAGCTCAAGATCGACATCCTGCCGCCCGATCCCCTGCCCGCCCCCGGGCCCAAGCCGTTCTTCTCGATCCTCGACTACTTCCTGAGCGAGCAGATCAACCAGCAGATCAACCGGCCGTTCTGGATCGACACGGTCGGCGCCTCCAACATCGTGGAAATACGCGTGCGGCTGGAGGACAAGGTGCTGCGCGTCTTCGCCCGCCGCAGCCAGACCTACGCTTCGAACACTCATATCTTCCTGCTGTGGATGGTCGGCAGTTCGCTGGTGCTCATTGCGATTGCCGTCGCCTTCCTGCGCAACCAGATCAGGCCGATCCTGCGCCTCGCTGAAGCCGCCGAGAGCTTCGGCAAGGGGCGACCGACACCGAGCGACTTCCGGCCGCGCGGCGCGGAAGAGGTGCGTCGCGCCGGTGCCGCCTTCATCCAGATGCGCGAGCGCATTGAGCGCCAGATCGAGCAGCGTACCGCGATGCTGACAGGCGTCAGCCACGACCTGCGCACCATCCTCACCCGCTTCAAGCTACAGCTTGCGCTGGGCGGCTCGAAGACGGACCACGAAGCGCTAGACCAGGACATCGACGACATGCAGTCGATGCTGGAGGGGTATCTCGCCTTCGCGCGCGGGGAGGCCGGCGAAGACACCGGCCAGTTCGACATTGCAGCCTTCATGGACAAGCTGTCGGAAGAAGCGAAGCTGCGCAAGCGCACGCTCACGACCTCGCTGACCGGCAACCCGGAAGTCTATGTGCGGCCCAACGCCTTCTCGCGCCTGCTGTCGAACGTTGTCGGCAATGCCTTCCGCTACGCCAAGGCCGTCAACATCAAGGCCACCCACGCGCGCGGATCGCTGCTGGTCATCGTCGACGATGACGGGCCCGGAATACCCGCGGAGAAGCGCGAGGAGGTGTTCAAGCCCTTTTACCGGCTCGACGACGCCCGCAATCAGGATTCCGGCGGCACGGGCCTCGGCCTGTCCATCGCGCGTGACATCGCCCGCAGCCACGGCGGCGACATCACGCTCGACGACAGTCCGCTCGGCGGCCTGCGTGCCGTCATCCGTATTCCGGCCTGAGACCGGTCAGGCGGGGCGTTCGCCGATCTTCACCGTAAGGGGCTCGAGGCCGTCGATGGTGCCGACCAGTTCGTCGCCCGGCTGGACGGGGCCGACGCCATGCGGCGTGCCGGTGAGGATGATGTCGCCAGCCTTGAGCTCGAACAGCGTCGACAGGTTGGCGATGATCTCCGGCACGCGCCAGATCAGCAGCTCGATGTCGGATTCCTGCTTCGCCTCGCCATTGACGGTCAGCTTGATCGCACCTTTGGAGATGTGGCCGACCTTCTCCACCGGCGAAAGCGGACCGCACGGGCAGGACTGATCGAACGACTTGGCGATCTCCCACGGCTTGCCGTTGCCCTGGATGTCGCGCCGGGTCATGTCCAGGCCGGTGCCGTAGCCCCAGATGTGATTGAGCGCGTCGCTCTCGGCGATGTTGTAGCCGCCCGACTTGAGCGCGATGACCATCTCCATCTCGTGATGGAAATTCTCGGTGATCGTCGGATAGGAGATCGTGGACCCGCTCTCCACCACGGAATCCGCCGGCTTCTGGAAGAAGATCGGGGGATCACGCCCCTCGTCGCCACCCATCTCGCGAACATGCGCGACGTAGTTTCGGCCGACGCAATAGATGCGCCTTACCGGAAAGCGCTCCTTGCTGCCTGAAACGGCCAGGCTGGCCTGTTCAGGCGCGTCGATCACATATCCGTTGCTGGCCATCGTCTCCTCCTTGGTAAAGCCATATCGCGAGGCATAATGCACATTAAGAAACTTGGTGCATCAAAAAATAGGTTTTTGACACCCAACGCCAGAAATGTAGATTATGTGAGCCGCAGGGTCGGGAGGACCTTGCAAGGCAAACAGGGAGGAATGACCATGAAAACGGGTTCGGATCTTTGCCGCGCCGCGACGGCGGCGCTCGCGCTTTCCATCGCGTCTCTGACAGGCGTCGCGGGCGCTGCCTACGCGCAGGACAAGAACATCACCATCGTCGTGCCGAATCCCTCGGCCATCAATAATTTCCCGCTGCACGTCGCCATCGGCGAAGGCTATTTCGAGGAGGCCGGGCTCAACGTCACTGTCGAGGCGGTCAACGGTTCGGCGTCCGTGCTTCAGTCGATGGCCGCTGGCCAGGCGCAGATCGGCAATCCCGGCCCGGGCCCGCTTCTCGGCGCCAGGGCGCGCGGCGAGGACGTGGTCTTCATCTACAACCAGTTCCCGAAATCGATCTTCGGGCTCGTCGTGCGCGAGGAATCCGAGGTCCAGGGCCCGGCGGACCTGAAAGGCACGGTCGTCGGCGTCGGCACGGCCGATGGCGCAGAAGTCGGCTTCAGCCGCGCGATCCTCACCGATGTCGGCCTGGCTGAAGGCACCGACTACGAGTTCCTGGCCATCGGCGACGGCGGCACCGCGGCTGCGGCGTTCCTCAACGACGAGGTCGCATCCTACGCTGCTGCCGTGAGCGACGCGGCCATCATCGAGTCGCGCGGCATTCCGCTTCGCGAGATCACGCCGGATGAATACCTCTCCTTTTTCGGCAATGGCTGGGCGGTGACCCGCAGCTATCTGGACGAGAACCCCGATGTCATCGAGGCCTTCGGCAAGGCGCTCGTCAAAGGCACCAAATTCGGCATGGACCCCGCCAACAAGGACAAGGTGCTGGAGCACACCACCGCCGGTAACCCGCAGGAAGGGGAGGACCGCGAATTCGCCGAAGCGCTGCTGGCCGCGATCCAGGAACGCATGACGCCGCTCGACATGTCCAACGGCTATGGCTACCAGCCGCCGGAGCATTGGCAGATGTGGCACGACAGCTCGGTCGAATCCGGTGCCCTGTCGGCTCCGCTGGACGACCTCGAAGCCGCCTACACGAACCAGTTCGTGGAAGCGTGGAACGCGGAATGACCGCACTTCCGCGGACAGATGCCATGACGGCCGGCTCGACGAGCCGGCCGGTCTACGAACTCTTCGGCGTTGCCAAGAGCTATGCGCGCGGCAACCTGCGCGCACTGGAGCGTGTCGACCTGACATTGCGCGAAGGCAGCTTCTCCTCGGTGATCGGCCCGTCGGGATGCGGCAAGTCCACGCTGCTGAAGATAATGGCGGGGCTGATCCCGCCATCGGAGGGCGGCGTCTATCTGGAAGGCACGCCCGTCACCGGCACACGCGAGGACATCGGCATGATGTTCCAGCAGGCTACGCTTTTCCCGTGGCGCACGGTGCTGGAGAACGTCGTCCTGCCCATCGAGATCCGAGACGGCAAGGCGGCCGCCCGCGCCAAGCATGGCGATGCGCTCGCCTTGCTCGAACTGGTCGGCCTCAAGGGTTTCGAAGGCCGCTGGCCGCATGAACTGTCGGGCGGCATGGCCCAGCGCGCCGCCATATGCAGGATGCTGGTCACCGAACCTGCGGTGCTGCTCCTCGATGAACCGTTCAGCGCGCTCGACGAACTCTCGCGCGACTTCATGAACATGGAGCTGCAGCGCATCTGCATGGAGCGCAACGCCACCGCTTTCCTGATTACCCATTCGATTCCCGAGGCCGTGATCCTCTCCGACACGGTCTATGTCATGTCCCCGCGCCCCGGCACGTTCGTGGAAACCGTCGAGATCGACCTGCCCCGCCCGCGCACCCTCGACATGATGACCGATGCCAAATTCGGCGACTATGTGCGCCGCATTCGTTCAAGGCTCGACAAGGGAGCTTTCCTGTGACCATCGCGACCGACCCGCAGGCTCGACGTCCCGACACGGTCTGGACCGAGCACGTCACCTTCATCGACCGCATTCCCCGCTCCGTGGCGATGGCCGGCATCATGATCGCCTTCCTGGCGACCTGGCAGCTCGTCCACATATCGGGGCTGGTCTCGCCCATCATCCTGCCGGGCCCGTGGGAAACCGGCGAGGACATCGCCTTCGTGGCGAAGAACCTGGCCAGCGGCGGCTACATGCTGGGAGCGCTGTGGATCACGGTGAAGGAAGTCATCTACGGCTTTGCCATCGCGCTGGCCATCGGCTTCACGCTGGGCGTTCTGGTCGGAGAGTTCGCATTCGGCGAGCGCGCGGTGCTGCCCTATCTGGTGGCCATCGACACCATGCCAAAGGTGGCTTTCGCGCCGATCTTCCTCGCCTGGCTCGGCTTCGGCATCTCGTCCAAGGTCGCGCTCGCGGCGTTCATCGCCACCTTCCCGATCGTGGTGGGCACGGCGGCGGGCCTGCATGCAGCCGACGAGAATGCGCGCGCCCTTTTCCGCACCATGGGCGCCAGCCGCTGGCAGACGCTGTTCAAGATGAAGCTGCCGCTCGGCATGCCGCAGATGTTCACCGGGCTGAAGATCGCCGCCGTCGGCGTCATGGCCGGCGCCATCACCGGTGAATTCCTCGGCGGCGGCAAGGGCTTCGGCGAGCTGATCCGCGTCGCCGCCTCCCAGCTCAACACGCCGCGCGTCTTCTCGCTGATCATC